>JAKQTB010000031.1 GCA_029569495.1 Pseudomonadota bacterium
GCGCGACGTTTTTGGCATGCGCCAAAAACGCGGCCTTAACTCCAACGTTGAGACTGTAGAAAAACCTAAATTCACACGATTTTTTTGCTAAAATATTGCAACTG
This sequence comes from Pseudomonadota bacterium, assembly GCA_029569495.1. GTDB lineage: Bacteria > Pseudomonadota > Gammaproteobacteria > Burkholderiales > Methylophilaceae > Methylotenera. Next base: position 105 of record JAKQTB010000031.1, read on the forward strand.
AACGGAGTGTAATGATGGCTAAGTTTATTCCTTACGATTATCAACAAAACGCCATGATCGTGATTAATTTTAAGGATCAGTTGCAGCCAGGCACGTTTGAACACGCTATTTATTATCTGATTAACAACAAGCTAGATCTTTCTATATTTCATTCCGCATACAGCAATGATGCAGGTGGTCGCCCGGCGTATGATCCAGCAATTTTGTTAAGTATTATTTTGTTTTCCTATTCCAAAGGCATTACCTCTAGCCGCGAAATTCAGTGGTGTTGCGAGACAAATATTATTTTCAAAGCCTTATCTTGCGATACCGTGCCACACTTTACGACTATCGCCAGCTTTATCAGCGGTCATCCAGAGGCTATTGCCGCGTTATTTGAACAAATTCTGCTGATTTGTCACGAACAGGGCTTGCTCGGCAATGAATTATTTGCCATTGATGGCTGCAAGATGCCGTCGAACGCCGCGAAAGAATGGTCGGGAACCTTTAAGGAGCTGGAACATAAGCGTGCCAAGCTTAAGCGCTTAATTCAGCACCATATGTCAGCGCATCAACAAATGGACAAAAACCAATTCATCGATGATGAAAAGCGTCAACGTACGGAACAGGCGCTGGATACGCTGAATAAGGCACACGATAAAATTGATCGTTTCCTAAAGACCGCGAGCCCACGAAAGGGCAAAGGCAAAAAATCAAGCGAAGTCAAAAGCAATATTACAGATAATGAATCGGCCAAAATGACCACCAGCAAAGGCACGATTCAGGGCTATAACGGTTTGGCCGCCGTCGATAAAAAGCACCAGATTATTATTGATGCCCAAGCGTTTGGCGCGGGCCAAGAGCATCACACCCTGCAACCGATTACCGAAGCTATTAAAGCCCGCTATCAACGCCTGACCATTAGCAAAAACATTTATCAGCAAGGCGCTATCGTCACTGCCGACACTGGCTTTGCCAATGAAGCTAATATGCAGTATCTGCATCAAGAAGGTATTAATGGCTACATACCGGACAATCAATTCCGCTCACGCGATCCCAAATTTGCAGACCAAAAACACCAATACGGCAAACGCCCAACCACGACAAAAAGTACCCCTACTAAAACAATTATCCCTGCGACGGAATTTATCTTTGATCCGGTTGCTATGCGCTGCCAGTGTCCAGCGGGCGAAACGCTCAATTACGGCGGCACACAGATCGACAAGTGCAACAACCGCAAAGCCTTTTTTGAAGGGCGATTATTACAATGCCGTCACTGTGATCTTAAACAGCAATGCATGGTGAATCCCGCTTCCGCTGACCATCGTAAAGGCCATGGGCGACAGGTGTCGTTTATTTTGGCGAAGCAACGCAAGCCGACTTACACCGATTGGATGAGGCAGCGTATCGACAGCGACCGCGGTAAACAGATTTACAGTCACCGCATGTCCGTGGTGGAGCCGGTGTTTGCGAATATTTGTACGAACAAAGGATTGAGACGATTTAGCCTGCGCGGCAAAACCAAAGTGCAGAGCCAATGGCAGTTATATTGCTTGATACATAATATTGAGAAGCTAACGAATTACGGAATGTTAGCGGGAACAAGGCAATAATGAGCTTATGGCGCGAGGATACTCGTACTTTTGACGTGCCTGAGGTCAAAATCTGTATTTAGGCTGAAATGCCAAGAAAAAATCGGTACATTCACCTACATTCAAATAATTAATTGTGCTGGAGGGGGCTCGTGCGAATAACGAGTTTTTCTACAGCCTCGTTATGCATACAAAGTGAAATCATGCCCCCAATTCTAATATCTATTGCATTACTTACCATTAGCAATGTATTCATGACA
>JAKQTB010000039.1 GCA_029569495.1 Pseudomonadota bacterium
TACCGGGGTGCGGGTCTTTAAACAATCTGTCGTACATTCTAATTTCGGCTTCATGCGCGTGGTTGGCGCTCACCCAGTGAATATTGCCTTTTACCTTTACACTGTCTGAGCCGGGCCTGCCTGATTTTGTATCGGGCAGATATTCGCAGTGCACAGTTGTTACATTGCCTTGCGCATCTTTTTCGCAACCTGTGCATTTCACCACATAGCCATAGCGCAGGCGCACCATGTTGCCGGGGAATAGCCTAAAATATTTAGGCGCGGGTTCTTCCATAAAGTCTTCGCGCTCTATCCATAGCGTTTTGCTCAGCTGCACTGTGCGCTTGCCTAGCTCTGGTTTGAGTGGGTGGTTGGGCGCAAAGCAATCTTCTGATTTTCCATCTTCGTAGTTATCAATCACCAGTTTTATGGGGTCTAGCACGGCAATGCGGCGCTCAGCCTCTAGGTTAAGCACTTCGCGCATACAGTCTTCTAAAATTGAGTATTCAATCCAGCTATCGGCTTTGCTCACGCCTATACGGTCGGTAAAAAGTTTAAAGCCTTCAGGCGTATAGCCGCGGCGGCGCGCACCTGCTAGCGTGGGCAGGCGTGGGTCATCCCAGCCGCTCACGTGTTTATCTTCAACCAGTTGAATCAGCTTACGTTTTGAAAGCACCACGTAGGTGAGGTTTAATCGCGCAAATTCATATTGTTTTGGCACGGGTTGCGCTAGCAAACCCGCTTCTACCAAGCGTTCCATCAACCAATCGTAAAATGGCCGTTGGTCTTCAAACTCTAACGTGCAGATTGAGTGGGTGATGGTTTCAAGCGCGTCTTCAATGGGGTGGGCAAAGGTGTACATGGGGTAAATGCACCATTTATCGCCCGTGTTGTGGTGGTGCGCACGGCGAATGCGGTAAATAGCTGGGTCGCGCATGTTGATGTTGCCTGAAGCCATGTCAATTTTGGCGCGTAAAATCAGGCTGCCGTCTGCGTGTTTACCATCGCGCATTTCGCGTAATTTGGCTAAATTATCTGCCACGCTGCGGTTGCGGAAAGGAGAATCTTTACCTGCCTCGGTCAGCGTGCCACGGTTAATGCGCATTTCTTCTGCGGTTTGCTCATCAACATAAGCATGGCCGTTTTCAATGAGGCTTTCAGCCGCGCGGTACATTAAATCAAAATAATCAGAGGCAAAGTATAAATTAGATTCTTTGCCATTTTGGCCGTTATTATTCCAACCAAAACCAAGCCAGCTCACCATTTCGGTGATGCTATCGACGTATTCTTGGCTTTCTTTTTCTGGGTTGGTGTCGTCAAAGCGTAAATGGCAAATGCCGCCGTAATCGCGCGCTAGCCCAAAGTTTAAAAAAATACTTTTAGCGTGCCCAATATGCAAGTAGCCATTCGGCTCGGGCGGAAAGCGCGTACGGATTTTAGCGGTATCCACTTGCCCAGTTTTTTGGTGCGTAGCATCGCCCGGGCTGCCTGCCCATTTTTTTGTGGCAAATTTATTTTCGCTTAAATCGCGTTCAATAATGCCGCGAATAAAGTTTGAGCCTGCTGGGATGGGTGTTTTTTCTTGTGACATATGTAATCGCTAAAATTTAGGTTGGCATTATTTTACACTATTCAATCAGGTGGTTTAGTGTCAATTTTATGCGGCATATTGCATGCGTTTGAAGCGGCCATTTTAAATGCTTAAAATGCCAATTTTTAAGCACAACCTTTTTCGATGCCCTGTGAGCCTTATAAATAAAGGATCTCAGGGCAATGTTTTTTGCTCGGGCGTAAAACAAGCGTATTTAAATCATTTTTTAGGCTGACTTTAAGCCTAGTATTTCATACCATTTCGCTCACAAAACTGCACGATACCGAAAGCTAAAACTGGCTGTGCTAAACTCTCGCTTGTATGAACACGCTGACATTTCCCATTTTACGCTTGCTGGCCGACGGCAAATTCCACTCCGGTGAGGCTATTGCGCAGCATTTTAAGGTGTCACGCACTACCGTTTGGAGCGCGATTCAGCACGCACAAACGTTAGGAATCGAAATATTTTCAGTGCGCGGACGTGGTTACAAACTGCCCAATGCCATAGAATTTTTAAATAAAGATGAGGTATTGCGCGCCGTTGGCGAGCAGCGCGCTTGGTTTAATTTAGAAATTTTGGACGAAGTGCCTTCAACCAACACCTATTTAATGCAGCAAAGCGCAAAGGGCGCGGCGCATGTAACGTGCATTGCCGCGCAAGTGCAAACCAGCGGCAAAGGGCGACGCGGGCGCACTTGGGTTTCACATTTGGGTGCGAGCCTGACGTTTTCGTTATTGTGGCGCTTTCAATGTGGTGCGGCGGCGCTTTCTGGCCTGAGTTTGGCGGTGGGCGTGGCGCTGATTCGCGCGCTGAACCATTTAGGCGTGCAGCAAGCGCAACTCAAATGGCCCAACGACGTGCTGGTACTGGATGAACATAAACAAGGCAAAAAACTGGCCGGTATTTTGATTGAGCTGCAAGGCGACATGGAAGGCCCGAGTGCCGCCGTTATTGGTGTGGGCGTAAATTTAAATTTACCGCATCATGTGTTGCACGCAATTGACCAACCCGCGACGGATTTAGCGCAACACGCCAGCATTAACCAAAGCGAATTGCTGGGCGTGCTGTTAAAACATTTGGCCGATATTTTGAGCCAGTTTGAGCAGCACGGTTTTACTTCATTACGCGACGAATGGACACGCTACCACGCTTATCACCAACAACCAGTGCGCATGCTCATGCCCGATGGCCGCAATGTGCAAGGCGTGGTGAATAACGTGGCAGAAGACGGTATTTTGCTAGTGGATACAGCACTCGGCCTACAGCGTTTTTCTGCGGGCGAGATTAGTTTAAGAAGTGCTTAATTGATTAATGACTAAGCACCTCTTTTGCGGTTTGCTAATACTTTAAGGTCAAGCCCACGCTCACTGAACGCCCCATGCCAGGTACTGCGGTACCCCAAAGTGGCACTGAGCCTGTTGGAACCAGCGCAGTCGTCATAGTTGTACCCTGTCCAACATAAGCGCCACCCAAAGGTAGGTAATAGGCTTTATCAAACAAGTTATCAATACCAAAATCCAGTCTCGCTTGCTTCCAGCTATAGCTCGAACGCAAGTTCACCAAGCTATAGCCTGGCGTTTTAATTTCATTACGCATATCAGAAACATTGTCTTTTGATTTCACCATGTGTAGTTCTAAGGCGTTTTCCCAATGTGCATCATTATGCGTCAATGTCAGCTTAGTGTTGAGCGGCATGATATTGTACAAATCATCACCCGTGTCACGGTTTTCGCCATTGGTGTAATTGAGCAAGCCTTTCAATGCAAATTGGCCAACACGCGTTTGCACCAGCGGCATACGGCCAGATAAATCTAAGCCATAAAGACGCGCCGATTGATTGGTGTAGCGCAAAACAGTGAACTGATCTTTCAACAACGCTGTGCGGGCAGCATTTGTGGTGCTATTCCACTGCACGGCATCAATATAATCCGTCACATGTGTATAGAAAGGCGTCGCTTTGAACTCCCATTCGCGGTCAGCTGCATGCCAGTCAAAAGTTGTAGAAACTGTGTGGGCTTTTTCTGGTTTTAAATCCACATTGCCAAAATAGCCATTACCATCACCCACCGTGTTATTCATTAGCGCCGCCATTTGCCAAGTTGACCAAGTGTAGCGTTCGTACAGGTTGGGTGAGCGCACTTTACGCGCGATGCCAAACTCGACATCCATGTTTGCGTCTTTCGTGTAGCGTGTCAGCGCAGTCAAATCCCAATTATTGTCAGTTTTACTGTGGTTTTTGGCATTAAAGGCCGCGCTATCTCGCAACTGGTTTGAACCCATCATATTAGTACTGGCATAGCCTGTTACGTTGTCTGCATCTGTTTTTACATGTTCATAACGCACCCCGGCCAAGGCCGCCCATTGTTGATTTAAATGCTGTTCCCACTCAACAAAGAGTGCAGCGCGGTCTCGCTCGCCATTGTTAATATTGGTAAATGTGTTTGGAAACATCATGGCGCCAGATGGCGTCCACCAATCATCCAGACGATATTGCTGTAACTCAGCACCAACGCGCAATAAATCTTTTTCTGCCAGCTTGATGTCGGCTTTAATGGTAGCGCCTGTCGTTTTACCTTCGCTGTACATGGGCATGCCTGTCGCACAAGTAGCGCCGATAGGTGCACAAGGCCGCCCATTGCCAGTGCCGCTAACGCCAGTATTGCCACCTGATGCGCCGCCATACCAAAAGCGTTTATCTGCACCAAAGTCCATAAAGTGCTCAACCTTTTCATGGTAAGCACGGGCATCTAACTTGCCCCAGTCAAAATCACCCGCATAACGCAGATTAATGCGTTTTTGCTCGTTATCCAGCAAATCCATGCGCTGGTTAGGATAAAGCTGCTCTGGCATGTTTTGATAACCAAGTTTGGCTTCAAACAAATGCGCACCACTTTTTGCAGCAAAGCCTAGTGTATGATTTTGTGTTTCAAAGGCCGTAGAGCCAACCTCATCAAGCCCTAATGTGTGGCCGATACGGCCTGTCGCTTTGCCGTTTTTAAAATTGCTCCCAGCAGTGTAATTATTGGCTTTTGAAAACGCACCTGCATAGTTCACGCTGATGTTTTCAGTGGCGTAGCTGGCAGCAAGATTGCCACCACGTGCGTCGTTATTACTTCGATAAAAAGCGCCAATCTCGCCTTTAAGTAAAGGGGCAGCGTCAGATGATGCAAATAGTGGGGTTTTTGTATCTGCGATAATTGTTCCGCCAATGCTGTCGCCACCCACACTCACAGG
>JAKQTB010000044.1 GCA_029569495.1 Pseudomonadota bacterium
GTGGCTGATTACTTAGTCGGTCAAGGCGTTGATTCATCAATCATCTCAGCTGAAGGTAAAGGCGAGTCAGAGCCGGTTGTTCAGTGCAAAGGCAACAAAGCAACGAAGAAATTGATTGAGTGCTTACAACCTAACCGTCGCGTTGAAATCCGCGCTGAAGGTACTAAAGAAGTAGGTTGCAACTAAGTAGTATCAATTGGTGAGCCTGCTTTTAAATTAGCAGGTAAACCCTAAACAAAAAATCCCGCAAAAAGCGGGGTTTTTTTTGTCTGAACACTTTTGAGCTGATTTTAGTCGTTATAATGCAACAATGCATGCTTCTATTTCCTTAATATTCGCTGACACCATTATTGAGGCACGCTGGGTATGCCCAGTTGTTCCTAGTAATACAGTGTTAGAAAATCAATCTGTGATTGTTCAGGCTGGAAAAATCACAGAGATTTGCGCGACCGAGTTTGCGCGCACCAAGTATGTTTCGAACGAAGTGGTGCAACTCAACCACCAAATACTGATACCGGGTTTAATTAATTTACATACGCATGCGGCCATGAGCTTAATGCGTGGCTTGGCAGATGATTTACCGCTCATGCCTTGGTTGCAACAGCATATTTGGCCTGCGGAACAAAAACTGGTGTCACCTAGTTTTGTGCGTGATGGCACTTTGTTGGCTTGCGCAGAAATGTTGAGTGGTGGCGTCACTTGCTTTAACGACATGTATTTTTTCCCTGAGTCTGCCGCCGCCGCTGTGAACCAAGCGGGAATGCGCGCCAACCTTGGTTTAGTGGTGATTGAGTTTCCATCAGCGTATGCCAATGATGCCGATGATTATCTGCAAAAAGGTTTTGCCGCGCATGATGGCTGGCGCAATAACCTATTCATTACGTCCTCTATCGCACCGCACGCACCCTATACGGTTTCGAATAAAACATTTGAAAGTGTGGTGACTTATGCTGAGCAGTTGGGGCTGAGCGTTCACACGCATTTGCACGAAACGCTCGATGAAATTGCGCAGTCTGTGGCCAATTTTGGTGTGCGGCCAATGCAACGTTTGGCTGATTTAGGCTTGTTAGGCCCAAATTTGATTGCAACCCATTGTGTGCATTTGCAGAAGCATGAAATAGATTTGCTTGCTGAACATGGTTGTTACGTGGCACATTGCCCCACTTCAAACTTAAAGTTGGCGAGCGGTATTGCGCCTATAACACAATTATTGGCACAAGGTGTTACCGTTGGTTTGGGCACAGACGGCGCCGCAAGCAATAATCGATTAGATATTTTTGCCGAAATGCGTTTAAGTGCATTGTTAGCAAAAGGCAGCACGGGCGATGCGGCAGTATTGCCTGCGCATGATGTGTTGGCCATGGCCACTCTCCACGCTGCGCAGGCGCTGGGCCTTGACGAAAAAATTGGGTCCATTGAAGTTGGCAAGTATGCAGACTTAACCGCAGTGAATTTAAGTGATTTTAATGTAAACCCATGTTATGACCCCATCTCGCATTTAATTTACGTTTGTGGGCGCGAACATGTGACGCATACGTGGGTGGCGGGCGAGTTGCGCTATAGTTTAGGCGCCTTTGCCAATATTGAACCGAATGAATTAAAAGAAATCATGAGTACGTGGCAACCAAAATTAAGGCAGCATAAACGATGAATGCAGAAACTTTAAATAACGCAGATGACCTTGAACTTCAGAAGTTTGGCGATTTAGCCCATAAGTGGTGGGATATTAACAGTGAATTCAAGCCGTTGCACGAAATCAACCCGCTGCGGCTAAACTGGATTGATGGTTTAGTGCCGCTTAAAGGTAAGCGTGTACTCGATGTTGGCTGCGGCGGCGGCATTTTATCTGAATCGATGTACTTTAAGGGCGCAACGGTGACCGGAATTGACTTGGGCGAAAAGGCGCTTAAGGTGGCAAAATTACACCAGCTAGAAAGCGGTGCAAAAGTTGATTATCAATATATTGCCGTTGAACAATTAGCCAGCCTTCAACCTGCAAGCTTTGATGTAGTCACTTGTATGGAAATGCTGGAACATGTGCCTGACCCTGCCAGCATCGTTGCAGCCTGTGCGGCGCTGGTAAAACCGAATGGAACAGTGTTTTTTTCAACCATTAACCGTAACGCAAAATCATACCTTTATGCTGTGATTGGTGCCGAATATGTATTGAATATGCTGCCAAATGGCACACATGATTATGCAAAATTTATTAAGCCCTCAGAGTTAGCGCGCATGATACGCACCAGTGGGCTTGATGTTCAGGCAACTGCTGGCATGACTTACAACCCAATCACAAAAATTTACGCGCTATCTGATGAGGTCAGTGTGAATTACATGGTGCAAGCGGTGAAAAACGCATGAATGCGATAATTTCACCGCAACAAACGCGCATGGTGCTGTTTGATTTAGACGGCACTTTGGTTGATACCGCTCACGATTTAGGTTACGCCCTGAATTTGCAACGCGCACGCCATGGTTTGGCGGATTTGCCGCATGAGGTGATTCGTCCTTATGCTTCGCATGGTTCAGTCGGATTGTTATCCATTGGCTTTAATTTAACCTCGGAGGATGCCGCGTTCAGTAGCATGCGTGAAGAATACCTAGCGCTTTATGACCAAGTGCTGGCGCGCGCGCCGGTGTTGTTTGATGGGATTGAAGCGCTATTGAAGCAGCTAGAAGCCCAATCGCTTGATTGGGGCGTTGTCACCAATAAGCCGCGCCGTTTTACGGTCCCCTTATTGCAATCAATCGGTTTAATGTCTCGCGCCGCATGCGTTGTTTGTGGTGATGATGCCGTTGAGCCTAAGCCTCACCCGGCCACCTTGTTATTGGCGTGCGCACAAACCAACATTAAGCCGCAGGATTGCTGGTATGTTGGTGATGCCGAACGTGATATTCAGGCGGGCCGCGCGGCAAAGATGAAAACTGCGGTAGCGATGTATGGTTACCTAGATGCGGCTGATCGTCCAGCAGAGTGGGGCGCAGATGCGTTTGTATCAGCACCGGAAGAAGTGCTCAAATTACTTTAGTGCGTTATACAAATGGTGAGCAACTCGCCAGTTTTTGACTTCGAAATAATCACCTTTAATGCCCATGATATTCCACGAGAAAAAATAAATGCTCTGGAAGCCTTTATTGATAAGGCTCGCAGAGCATCAAAAAAGGTTGTGGCTAAATTGGCGTAAAAATAGGTGAATTTTACCCGTAGATGATGAAGTCAATTTTACGTTAATTGCAGAAATGCGGACGCGGGTATTAACAGGATTTTCGCCCAAGCAGCGCCATGGATAAAGTGCCGCTATCAACATATTCAATTTCGCCGCCCATCGGCAGGCCGCGTGCGATGCGGCTCACTGCAACGCCACGCGATTTAAGCAGTTCGCTGATGTAATGTGCGGTCGCCTCACCCTCGCTGGTGTAATTGGTGGCTAAAATCACTTCATTGACAACGCCGTCCTGCGCGCGTTTGATGAGTTTATCGAGGTTAATTTCTTTCGGGCCGATGCCATCTAAAGGTGAAAGCCGACCCATCAGTACAAAGTACATGCCGTTGTAACTATGCGTAAGTTCTAGCATCATCAAATCGGTTGGCATTTCAACCACGCACAATAAATTTTTATCACGTGTGTTTGAAGCGCACAGCGGGCAAATCGTGCTTTCACTAAAAGTATTGCACAGCTGGCAATGCCCAACGCGCTGCAAAGCGCCATTTAGCGCATTTGCTAAGCCTTGTGCACCGGTGCGGTCGCGCTGTAGCAGATGATACGCCATACGAAGTGCCGACTTTGGCCCAACACCGGGTAGGCAGCGTAGCGCTTCAACCAGTTGGTCGAGCGATTGCGGATTTTGATGTTCAGTTGGGCGCAAAATGAGGTGAGATGTGTAGTCTTATGCGTTAAATGACGTTAAAACGGCATTTTAAAGCCAGCCGGCACCACGCCTGCCATATGTTGCTGCGATGTAGCTTCCGCTTTTGCTTTAGCGTCGGTTAAGGCAATGAGTATCAAATCCTCGAGGGTTTCCTTGTCATCCATCGCGTCATCTGCAATGACGACACGTTTGACGGTATTGTTACAGGTCATGGTGATCTTAACCATGCCATTGCTGGCAATGCCTTCTACTTCGGTTGCGGCAAGTTGGTCTTGCACTTTTTGCATATTCGCCTGCATCATTTGGGCTTGTTTTAACATATTGCCCATGCCACCTTTCATCATGTTGCTTCTCCTGTAGTTTTTTGAAGGGTTATTGTGTCATCGGTTTAATACTATTGGGGATAATTTCAGCGCCAAATTCATTTAGTAGCGCTTTTACAAAATCATCTTCATGAATGGCGGATTCTGCGTTGCTTTGCGAAATGGCTTTTTCTTCAGCCACTTGTTTGGCTGGCGTTTGGACGTGATTTTCTACACTGAATTCCAAGCGGATTTTTCTGCCAAAATATTGTTCCAGCGCTAAACTCAACTTATCTTTATACATTGGGCTGAGTAGCGCTTTATCTTTGTCTTGAATAGCAAACCGCAACGTGTGTTCGTCATAACTCAATAACGCGCTGTTGAGCGCCAGATTGCGTGCTAAGCCTAATTTGAGCTTATCAATCAGACCACGCCAGTTGCCGTCAAGAGCCATCACATCTTGATTGATGGCAGTATCAGCAAAAGGTTCTGTTGGCTGGATGGCTTCAGTTGGCTGCGGGGCTATTTCTGGTGCTGAAAAAGACGGTTTTTCTGCCCCTGGTGTTGCTTTTATTGCAGTTGGTACTTGCGGTCTGCTTTGTGTTTTTTGGGTGCTGTTTTCTACCGGTGTAAATGCCAACATGCGCATCAGGCTCATGGTAAACCCAGCAAACTCATCTGGCGCCAAACCGATATCGCGCCGACCTAGAATGGCAATCTGATAATATAACTGCAGAGTTTCTGCCGGCAATTGTTGCGCTAAGGCTAACAACTGCGCGCGCTCTGGCAAGTCATCGGCCACGCTATCAGGCACGGTTTGCGCCACGCTGATTTGATGTAGAAGCTGCGCCAAATCATTAAGCGCCGCTTCAAACGAAATGCTGCGTTCTTCCATGTGCTTGGCTTGTTCGATAAGGCGTTTGCCATCATTTGAGATAAGCGCACTTAAAATTTGGTATAAATAACTCTGGTCAATTGCACCCAGCATGGCGCGAACTTCTGCTTCATTTACGGATTGGCTGCCATAAGCAATGGCTTGGTCGGTCAGCGATAAGGCATCACGCATACTGCCATTAGCCGCACGGGCAATTAAATGCAGCGCGGTGGCTTCAAACGGTATATTTTCTTCTGTAAGAATATGTTGCAGGTGGCCGATAATCGACGTGCCAGCCATTTGCCGTAAATTAAACTGCAAACAGCGCGAAAGCACCGTCACTGGTACTTTTTGCGGATCAGTGGTGGCAAGAATGAATTTGACGTGCGCAGGTGGCTCTTCCAGCGTCTTTAACATCGCGTTAAATGCACTTTTAGACAACATATGCACTTCGTCGATGATATAAACTTTAAAGCGGCCAGAAGTGGGTGCGTATTGCGCGTTATCCAGTAAATCGCGCATGGCATCCACTTGCGTGTTACTGGCAGCATCCACTTCAATGAGGTCTACATAGCGGCCTCTGTCAATTTCAGTACAGGTGTTGCAAACGCCGCATGGCGTTGCCGTGATGCCGGTTTCACAATTGAGCGATTTAGCTAAAATGCGGGCGAGGGTGGTTTTACCTACGCCGCGCGTGCCGGTGAACAAATAGGCATGATGCAGACGGTTATGCGTGAGTGCATTGCTGAGCGCACGCACTACATGGTCTTGGCCCACCAAGGTATCAAACGATTTTGGTCGCCATTTACGTGCCAGAACTTGGTAGCTCATAGGTAAAAATGCTTATTTAACATGAGTGAAACTTTAGCCTAAAAGCGCGGCAACGTCTCTACTTTTATGCATAAAAATGCGGCTGATTTGGTGTTGCTTGATTTGAAAAAAAGAAGTGGCGAGCCTTAACCTCGGCACTTGCTCAATAGTTGTGGCTGCTTGCTTCCGCACCTGACCAGATTGGCTACTTTACAATGCGAGGAGACCCGCCGAACGCAATTATACTTTATTTGCCCTAATTGACTATCTATTTTGACGGTTAAATATGAAAATTTACTTACTTTTTACTACGAGAGAAAAACTTTGCCCTGCGAGCCTTATAAATAAAGGCTTGCAGGGCAGGTGTAAAGGGTTGGTGTGTAAACGCCTTAATATTTGCAAAAATTAGCTAGGCAAATCCACAACGCTCAACGGGTGGTAATTGGGCTAACTCTTCATCACTATACAAACGCGCGCGGGTAATAAAGGCTAAGCCTGAGCCACAATCTAGCGAAAATGAGCCGCTGGAACCCGGCACGGCATCCACAATTGTGTGCATGTTTTCAGCAAACGAAAAATGGCTATCGCTCATAAAATAGGTAGCATATTTGCAGATTTCGCCTAACTTGATATCTGAAGCGCCGGGTTTAAATTCATTGGCGGGCAAGCAAAGCGGTACGCTGCCTTCACAGCAGCCGCCGGATTGAAAAAATACAATCGGCCCATGTTGGGCAATTAACTGTTGAATCAATGCGCTAGCACTGGGTGTTGCAGAAACACGTTCGGCCATGATTTCATCTCCAAAAAGAAAGAGGCGAGTAAACTCGCCTCTAGTATCACTAATCTCTTAGCGAAACTCTAAAACATTAGAAGAAGCCAAGCTTTTTAGGGCTGTAGCTTACCAATAGGTTTTTGGTTTGTTGGTAATGGTCAAGCATCATTTTGTGTGTTTCACGACCAATACCAGACTCTTTGTAACCACCAAATGCGGCATGTGCTGGGTATGCATGGTAGCAGTTTGTCCAAACACGACCAGCCTTGATGCCACGACCCATGCGATAGGCAACGTTGCCATTACGGCTCCAAACGCCTGAACCCAGACCAAAAATAGTGTCATTGGCAATGGCAAGTGCGTCCGCTTCATCTTTAAAGGTCGTCACAGCGAGTACTGGGCCAAAAATTTCTTCTTGGAAAACGCGCATTTTGTTATGGCCTTTTAATAGGGTAGGCTTAACATAATAGCCGCCTGCCAATGCGCCATCTAACACATTGCGCTCACCACCAATGAGTAATTCTGCACCTTCTTGCTTACCAATATCCATGTATGCCATGATTTTATTCATCTGATCTTCAGAAGCCTGCGCACCAATCATGGTGTTTGGGTCAAGTGGGTTGCCTTGTTTAATCGCCGCAACACGTGGTAACACGCGTTCCATAAATTTGTCGTAGACAGACTCTTGAATCAAGGCACGTGATGGGCAAGTACAAACTTCACCTTGGTT
>JAKQTB010000080.1 GCA_029569495.1 Pseudomonadota bacterium
TAGGCTCTGGAATCGCCGCAACTGGCGCTGCGGCTTCAGGCGCTTCAGGCACTGGTGCTGGTTTTGTTTCTGCGACTGCAGTAGCAACATCACTGGCCTCAAGCGTTAAAATTAAAGTGCCCTCAGCCACTTTGTCGCCAATTTTTACTTTGACTTCTTTCACAACGCCGGCAAACGGCGCAGGAATATCCATCGACGCTTTGTCAGATTCCACGGTAATGAGCGAATCATCTTTGGCGATGGTGTCACCAGCTTTAATTAGAACTTCAATTACATCCACTGAATCAAAGTTACCAATATCAGGAACGAGTACGTCTTTTAATGCCATTTTTTTAGTCCTTCAATGCTTTTTTAAATACTCGTTGGGCTTGGTTTGTTTGCGTTCAACTTGTACTTTTTAACCGCCTCTGCAACTTTTGAAACAGGCAATTTACCTTCATCACTCAGTGCTTTTAACGCAGCCACGGTAACGTAGTATCGGTTTACTTCAAAGAAATCACGCAAGGCATCTCTGCTGTCAGAACGGCCATAACCATCGGTGCCTAAAGCCACAAATTTATTTGGCACGAAACGTTGAATCTGTTCAGCAAAACTCTTCATGTAATCTGTTGACGCAATCACCGGGCCTTTGGCGTCTTTTAAGCTTTGCGCCACAAAATTAACCTTTTGTGGTTTTTCTGGATTGAGCAAGTTCCAGCGCTCACAATCCAAGCCCTCACGCCGTAATTCGGTAAAGCTGGTGGCGCTCCACACATCGGCAGACACACCCCAATCGCTTTCCAGCAACGCAGTTGCGGCAATCACTTCACGTAAAATCACGCCCGAACCCATGAGTTGTACTTTTTCGCCTTTGGCTTTTGATTTACTGAAGCTGTATAAGCCTTTCAAGATGCCTTCTTCAGCCCCTTTTGGCAACGCTGGATGGCTATAGTTTTCATTCATCAAAGTGATGTAGTAATACACATCCTCCTGATTTTGCACCATGCGGCGCAAGCCTTCTTGAATAATCACGGCTAATTCATACGCAAAAGTCGGATCGTATGAAACACAGTTTGGAATCATGGCTGACATTAAATGGCTATGACCATCTTCATGCTGCAAGCCTTCGCCATTTAATGTAGTACGACCAGCGGTAGCTCCCAGCAAGAAGCCTCGCGCACGGCTATCGCCCGCCATCCAAGCTAAATCGCCAATCCGCTGAAAGCCGAACATTGAATAATAAATGTAGAATGGAATCATCTGCGTACCCGTCACAGAGTATGACGTGGCGGCAGCCAACCAGCTGGCAAATGAACCGGCTTCGTTAATGCCTTCTTCAAGAATCTGACCATCTTTCGATTCTTTGTAGAACATCACTTGATCAGAATCCATTGGTTCGTAGAGTTGCCCAGCGGATGAATAAATCCCTAACTGACGGAATAAGCCCTCCATACCAAATGTGCGGGCTTCGTCAGGCACAATTGGCACAACATATTTACCAATTTGTTTATCGCGTACCAATGTTGAAAGAATGCGCACAAACGCCATGGTGGTTGAAATTTCACGCTCACCTGTGGCTGCAAGCATATTTTCAAATGCTGACAATTCAGGCACGGTTAACGCGTTACCCTTGCGGCGGCGTTGTGGCACAAAGCCCCCCATCGCGGCACGGCGTGCTGCCATGTATTGCATTTCCGGGCTATCTTCTGCCGGTTTGTAAAACGATAGATTTTCAACTTGCTCATCGGTGATAGGCAAATCAAAGCGGTCACGGAATTTTTTTAGCGATTCAATATCCATGCTTTTTTGCTGATGCGTCGTATTTTGCGCCTCGCCCGCATTCCCCATACCATAACCTTTAACAGTTTTGGCTAAAATCACGGTTGGTTGACCTTTGTGGTTTACAGCTGCGTTATAAGCTGCATACACTTTGTGCGGGTCATGACCGCCGCGGTTCAAACGCCAAATATCGCTATCGGACATCGCAGCAACCATTTCTTTCAATTGCGGATACTTGCCGAAGAAATGTTCACGTGTATAGGCGCCACCTTTAGCTTTAAAGTTTTGGTATTCGCCATCCACACATTCTTCCATGCGCTTTTTAAGCAACCCATCTTTATCCATGGCCAGCAGCGGATCCCAATAAGAACCCCAAATCACTTTCAGCACATTCCAGCCTGAACCGCGGAAATTTGATTCCAACTCTTGAATAATTTTGCCGTTGCCACGCACTGGGCCGTCTAAACGTTGCAAGTTACAGTTAATCACAAAGATTAAATTATCTAATTTCTCACGTGAAGCTAATGAAATCGCACCTTGCGATTCAGGCTCGTCCATCTCGCCGTCACCACAGAACACCCACACTTTGCGGTCAGAGGTGTCGGCAATGCCACGATCATGTAAATATTTTAAAAAGCGCGCTTGATAAATACCTGCCAAAGGCCCTAAGCCCATAGACACTGTTGGGAACTGCCAAAAATCCGGCATTAACCAAGGATGTGGGTAACTAGATAAGCCATTGCCGCCTGTTTCTTGGCGGAAATTATCCATTTGCTCTTCAGTAAAGCGGCCTTCTAGAAAAGCACGTGCGTATACGCCTGGAGATGAGTGACCTTGGAAGTACACACAGTCACCGCCAAAGTTCTCATTTGGCGCGCGGAAGAAATAATTGAAACCAGTGTCATACAAAGTGGCAGCAGATTGGAAGCTGGCAATGTGGCCACCGACGCCTGGCGATTTTTCATTGGCGCGCAGCACGGTCATAATCGCATTCCAGCGCACTAGTGCGCGCACACGGCGCTCCATTTCAGGGTCGCCCGGTAATTTTGCCTGCAAATGTGTAGGAATCGTATTCACATAGGCGGTGGTGGCGTTATAGGGCAAATTGCTGCCAGAGCGGCGCGCTTGGTCAATCATTGCCTCAAGTAAAAAATGTGCGCGTTCAGTACCTTCAGTTTCAATCACTGAGGCAAGCGCATCTAACCATTCTTGTGTTTCCTGCGCGTCTGTTTCTTGCAATCCTGTTTGCTGATTGAATGTCATGCGTGAGATTTCTCCGTGTTGTAGTCGCAATGCGTATAATTAACAAAACTATAGCAACTAAACGTGAATTAAGGCGTCGTTAATTACAGTTAATAAAGCCGTAAGTGTGGCTTTTTTAAGCATTTTGGTCAAGTTAAACATGAAGTTATGCGGTTATTTACCCAAGATTTGCTACGTTTATCATACATAATATATAAGAGTTGAGGATGCTAAAATGTCGTTAATATTAGTACAAAATGCTGCGTTAGGTAGCGAAAATTCACTATCTTCAGAGAACCACATACTTTTAGTCATGGATGGTGATGCTAAAGACGCATTTCCTTACGCAAAATTATTAGAGACTAAGTTAAAACGCAGTAAATCTGCGCTAAAAGACCTTAATAAAACGCCAGTCACCATTGAGTTACCGCATGGCGGTATCGCCAGTGTTGTTGTTTTAGATAACTCGCTCAATGTCTTTCAAAAACACACCTTGCTACGTAAGGCGATTAAGCCGTTAATTGCCGAGCAGCCCGAGCAGCTAGCGATATGCGTATTTGGCTCAGAGGCGGCACGCAAGGCCAATGCCTGCGCGGCTTATTACGTGGCCGCTGTGAATGCTGCTGAACTGCCAAGCCGCAAAAAAGAGCATCAACATGAACCGCTCAAAGCCATCCATATTTACGGCTGGCAAGAAGATCACAACTACGCGTTCACCAATGCGCGTGTGGCGGGCAATACGCTTTGTCGACAACTCACTAGGTTGCCTCCCAACGAACTGACACCAACACTTTACCGTGAAAAAATCAAAACGCTCGCCAGCGAATATGGCTGGGATTGGGAAGCGTTTGATATGCCAACCCTTAAAACCATGGGCGCAGGTGCTTTTTATGCTGTTGGCCAAGGCAGCGAGCCGCAAGACGCTGCGATTGTGCATTTAACGTATCAGCCTGAAAAAGCAACAAAACATATTGCGCTGGTTGGCAAAGGGATTTGCTTTGATACAGGCGGGCATAATTTAAAACCCGCTAAATACATGCACGGCATGCACGAAGACATGAACGGCAGTGCCGTGGCTCTTGGAATTTTGGCGGCTGCCACTTTGCAGAAACTGCCCGTAAAACTTGATTGCTGGTTAGCCATTGCACAAAACCACATTAGCCCGGCCGCCTACAAACAGAATGACGTAGTCAAAGCACTCAACGGCATGACGATTGAAATTATTCATACCGATGCTGAAGGCCGCATGGTGCTGGCCGATACGCTCACACTCGCCTCACGTAAAAAGCCAGATGCGATGCTCGATTTTGCAACACTGACAGGCAGCATGCAAACAGCATTGGCTGACCGCATGAGCGGCATTATTGCCAATCGCCCTGAACTTGCCTGCATGGCGGTTGGCGCAGGCGCTGCGGCAGGCGAGCGCATTGTGGCTTTTCCATATGATGACGACTACGACAGCGATTTAGACAGCGACATTGCCGACATCAAACAGTGCACACTTGAAGGTGGCGGTGACCATATTCACGCCGCGCGCTTTTTAGGCAAATTTATTGAAAATGACATTGCCTGGCTGCA
This sequence comes from Pseudomonadota bacterium, assembly GCA_029569495.1. Lineage (GTDB taxonomy): Bacteria > Pseudomonadota > Gammaproteobacteria > Burkholderiales > Methylophilaceae > Methylotenera. The sequence goes on from JAKQTB010000080.1 coordinate 4,579, forward strand.
CACGGATTTGTCTTCCTACAATCGTAAAGATGGGCTGGGTGCGGTACAAAGCGACATCAACGGTTTTGGCGTTGGCTTTGGGTTGGAAATGCTTAAACGCCTCATGGAATAAATCTGATGCAGAAAAAATGGCTTCGATTATGCCTTGTTTTTAGCCTTGCATTTTGCCTGCTGGGTTGTTCAAAAACCGCGCAGTTGAGCGCGCAGGAGCAGTCTTTACTGCTGACTGAGCTTGATTTTGCAGCTTTTGAATTAGCAATAGAAAAAGCGCCAGCAGGCGTTTTTTTGAAAGAAGTCAATTACTTGGCTCATGCCACTGACTACACCTATGAAGTCACCACAAAAGATAGCTTTTACTTGCATAGCACTTTTAGCGATGAGCAAAGTGCCATCGATGCAAAAATTACGGCTACTGCGATGCGCACAGGCGCGCTCATTGGTTTAACGGTTGGTGAAATGAAAAATCAGGAGATTGTTTTAAAAAATCAATTTGGCGGCAATGCTAAGCTTTCGCTTTTGTTAATGCACGGTAAACCAGCCGGCAATTTGTTTACTTTTGCGCATGGCAGCAAAAGTGCTTCAGTCATATTTACTGGTGTCTATTTTGATAACGAGGCTGATTTTAGCGACTTTTTTACGCCCTATATTACGCATATTAAAATAGCAAAATTACATTAAAAATACATCGAGAAAAATTTTCTCCTCTGCAAGCCTCTATTTATAAGGCTCTCAGAGCATCGAAAAAGGTTGTGTTAAATTTAACGCGTTTTTTAGCTTTTTAGCCTGATATATTGCGCAACATTTAGCTGCCAAACAACGTGATGTTTACCCACTGATAAATTAGCATTGCAGCAATCAACCAAGCCAATATTGCAAAGCTGCGTTGCGTGAATTGACTTGATAATTTGCCAGCTAACGTACGGCCAGCAAGCATGCCGGTTGCCGTCGCCAACATAAAAGGCATTGCAATTTGCCAGTTAATTTGGCCGTGCAACATATAACTGGCGACGCTCACCGCTGACACCAGTGCAATGATAGCAAGTGAAGTCGCCACAATAGCGTTTAACGCCAAATTGCTGAACTCGCGCAACGTTGGCACAATAACAAACCCACCGCCAACACCGAGTAGACCTGATAAAAATCCGGAAAGGCTTCCAACTGTAATCAGCCTTTTGGTGCATGATGCCGTCCAAAATAATTTGGAGGTCGCCGGGTTTACGGCACATGCAAATGCAGGGTTTTCTTCAGCGATTGTCGGTGTAGTTAGGTCTTGCTTCCAAATACGCCATGCCACAGCAATAAGTACGACTGAAAAAACCAAGTGAAGCCATTGGTTAGGGATGCGATGCGCTAACCATACACCTGCTGGTGCTAACAGCACACCAAATGCCGCCATCAGTGCTGCAGCTTTATAGCGCACTATTCCAGCTCGCAAGCCATGTAAAGCACCTATGGTCGCTGCAATGGTGACCGCTATCAAGCCGATGGGTGCCGCTTGCAGAATGCTTAAGTTTAAGAATAAAGCTAACAACGGCACGGCAATAATAGAGCCGCCAGCACCTGTGAGCGCTAATAATAAGCCAACAAAAAGCCCCAATACAATGCTAATGATTTGCGGGTCAACCATTTGACTAACCCGTTACCCGCCTTTTGCACACAGGTAAACTAGGCGCTTGCCTGGGCTAATTGAAAAAGTTTACCAGCACGATTACCCGTTCGACAAAAACCTAAAACGGGTTTGGTTGCCACTGAAAACGTTTGGGCAAATGCGGCTACTTCGTCCGCCTGAATATTATTTGGAATCACAGGAATATAAAAATAGGCCAATCCAGCCGCTTCAGCCGCTGCTTTTAACGAAGCGCTCGCTGGCTGCGCGTCGCCTCCTTCATAATCAGGTCGGTTATTGATAATCGTTTTAAAACCAAGTTTCGCAATTTCTGCAATGTCTTCGGCGCTGACTTGTGGGGCTGTGCTAAATTGTTGATTAATTTGGTTGATTTCAATCGTCATGATGCATCCTTTAGTTTAAATTTGATAAAAGCTTAAAAATTACAAAAGTTAAATATGGCAAATTTGCTGACTCAGCACCTGCATCACCGCTAATGCTGGCTGGCTCGAAATTCGGTATATGATATTTTTACCCTCACGCCGCGTTGCCACCAATTCGGCCTCTCGTAATACCGTGAGCTGCTGTGAAAGTGTAGGCTGATAAATTTTAAGTAAATCCTGCAATTCGCCAACAGACTTTTCGCCTTGCGATAACTGACAAAGTAGCATGAGTCGGTCAGCATTTGCCATCACGCGCATCAAATGACTGGCTTTATCGGCTGATTCACGTAACTCATCAAAATTTATATCTTTTATGTCTATCATACCTACTTAAAAATTGAATTTATTCGTTTAGGTAATTATATATTAAACTATGTATTATATTAATATATTATGTGAATATATATATTATTGGCAATATATGGCCAGAAAGTGACCACACCATGCTTTTCAAACAGCTTTTCGACACCGATTCTTCAACTTATACTTATTTCATCGCAGATATTGATGCTGGCGAGGCTGTGTTGATTGATCCTGTAGACACGCATATAGATGAATATTTACACTTACTCAACACTCACAAATGTTCACTTAAGTACTCACTTGAAACACACGTGCATGCAGACCACATCACGGGGGGCGGAAAACTAAGGCAAAAAACTGATGCTCTTACGGCGGTTTCAGCTGCTTGTGGGGCGCAAACTGCAGACCTACAATTAAAAGATGGTGATGTGATTTCATTTGCAAATGAAACTATTACAGTTATCGCCACCCCTGGCCATACACCGGGCAGCATTTCATTTTTATGGCGCGACAGATTATTTACTGGCGATGCCTTGCTTATTAACGGTTGTGGTAGAACAGATTTTCAAGGCGGAAGTGCTGAGTCGCAATACAATAGCATCGTCAATAAACTCTTTACCCTGCCTGATGAAACGCTGGTATACCCCGGCCATGATTATCAAGGCCGCCGCGTCAGTTGCATTGGCCAAGAAAAAGTAATCAATCCGCGCTTAGCCGGCAAATCATTAGATGAATTTGTAAAAATCATGAATAATCTTAACTTGCCTAAACCAAGGCTCATCGATATTGCCGTACCGGCAAATCGCATGTGCGGTGTCCCTGAAAATACAATGATGCAAGGGTAAGTTTAAATAAAAACGTAATTAAAATTAAGAGATGAAAACTCACCAAACGCATCATATTCACGCTACAATACATTAACCAAGTATTTTAATAGGGTATTATAAGGTAATACATATGATACAAAGTAGTCTTGAGTGGTTGTCACTATTTCCAGAACTCGCGCAACTAGATCAGCACGCAAAAGAGATTTTAGCGAAATATGCCCGTATTGTTGAAGCGCCAATAGGCACCATAGGTTATCGTGAAGGCATGCCATGCGGGGCTTACGTGATGCGCTTAGCTGGAAAATCTCGAGTTTACAAAATGTCTACCAGTGGGCGAGAAATTTTACTTTATCGCGTAGGTGCTGGTGAAACCTGTGTTATCACCACCACGTGCTTACTTGGTGATAGTGATTATCCGGCTTCCACAATTGTTGAAGAACCCATACGCGACGTGCTTATCCCAGCAAACGCCTTTCATCAACTCATGATCGACTCCGCAGTATTTCGCAAGTTTGTGATGACCAATTACGGCGCACTCATTAGCGATTTAATCGTACTGTTAGATGAAGTCGCTTTTCACAGCCTAAATGCACGCTTGGCAAAAGTTCTGCTTGATGCAAATACAACAACAATTACCCGCACACACCAAAATATTGCCGATGAACTTGGGACTGCACGTGAAGTGGTCAGCCGCCAACTCAAACGGCTAGAGCAAAAAGGTGCGGTATCTTTAGGGCGTGGGCACGTAGAAATTACGGACAGAAAAACGTTAGAAAAAATGGCAAACGTTTAATCATTAATCGTGTTTTTTTAATACATCTGCACCCAATAACTCTTATCACTAAAAAAGCAAAAAGCCCAACATTGCTGTTGGGCTTTTTGTTCACTACTTTGCAGTAGTATCAATAAATAGCTTGGCAGTGACCTACTTTCGCATGCAAAAAGCATACTATCATTGGCGCTGGTTCGTTTCACGGCCCTGTTC
>JAKQTB010000138.1 GCA_029569495.1 Pseudomonadota bacterium
GCTAATCAGCTTAATTTGAGCCTGTTGATGACTTTACCTTAACTCTATTCGCTAACGTAATGAAAATATAGCAATAATCATGCCTTATATTAAACTAAATTGTCTTAATTACAATATTTTTACTAAAAATTGGCAGTATAAACATCAGATTATTTTATCTTTGCCTATCTTCTTGCTGATGCCTCAACAGGCGATGCGTTTCAGACGTATCATCGGCCATACGCACAATCATTTCGCGCATTAAATTAACAACTTCGTCGTTACTTTTTTCCATAAGACCTAATACGCTGCCTAACTGCCTACCGACACGTTGCAACTCCATTCTAAAGTTATTCATCGCCTCAGCTTGCTCAGCCAATGTTCGCAACATATCCGCCCGTTGTTTTTGGAAATCATCTACTTCAGCGCTGAGTGAGCGCTCTTGCAGGCGTGAAGATTCAGCTAATCGCACTTCGATTCTTCTCAATACTCTTACAAACTCTTCGTCATCGCCCTCTTCAATAGACTCTAAGAGCGCACTTGTATCATTTCGAATTGCTTCTTTTTTATCAGCAGCTTCTTTGCGAACAATGCCCTGAGCGACTTGGCCTTCACCAACTACAGTCTCACCAATATTTGCAATTGTTTTCTGACCAGAAACAACTTTTCTCATTGTCAGTTGTTCGGCAGACCCTGCACCTAACTTATCAATTCCAGTTTTACTATAGGCAAAACCATCTCTAGATAAGGCAAACTCAATATGTTGCGCAACCTCTGAGCCCAATATGGACAAAATCTCACCCATACAACGGCGCACAGACACCATCATAAACCCTAGTATGATTGAGCCAAGCAAACCATACATCGATGCCGAGAACGCAATGCCCATGGAGTGCATCGGCGCTTCCATACGTTTCACCATCTGCCCAAATACTTCGATAGGGTCAGCGGTTTTCATGTCAAGCGAACCAAAACTTGAAATTAACGTGGCAATATCATTTAAGGTCGCCAATAGACCAATAAAAGTACCAAGCAAACCCAGACCCACTAACAGGCCACTCAAAAATGATGGTAGCGCGTTTCGGCTGCTTAAGCGTTTTGAAGCTTTTTCAATTTCACTTTCAAGTGCAATTTGCTCTTGGTGTGTAATCGCTCGGCCAGATGAGGCCGCAATCATACGGAGTACATAAGCAATATCGGCATCGTAATTTAAAGCTTTAGTTTGTAAGGTAGCAGGGTCCGCACCTGATCGCACCGCTTCCGAAAAATCTGATAGCTGCTTACCTTCATGCACTAACTTACTGATGCTCATTAAAATTAAAATACCGCCAACCAGCGTGATAATAAAAATCAAATAGTTAATTTGAGGATGTGGATTGCTAGATATCGTTTTCATGATGGCTGAACGATAAATAAATGCGGCAATCAACAAGAACGCGAATGGCAGCACCGTATAAAGATAATAAATTCTTAAACGCTTATACATAATCTATTCCACTTAAAATGGTTTTATAAAAAGTCTATTCAATCAAACAAAAAAACAACCTAAATCGGGTCTCTAAAAGCCACATCTCTAAACCGCATGAGAGGCGATAAGATATATGAAAGTATGGTCCGTTTTCCTACCACAATATCGGCAACTGCTGTCATACCGGGAACGACAACCAAGTCTTTTTGGTCCGCACTCACGGTTATCATCACTCTGTAATATCGTCCTTCATGCTCGTCCACTAAGGTATCCGCACTCACTTCAGTCACTTTGCCTAGCATTGCCCCGTAAGTGGCATAATCGTATGCGCCTATTCGCACACGCGTAGGCAGACCGCTACGTAAATTGGCGCGATCATTCGGCCTTGCTCGCGCTTCAATTAATACATTTTTATCTTCAGGTGTAATTTCCATCAACACTTCACCTGGACGCACCACACCGCCCACCGTCGCAACTACAAGCCGATTGATAAAGCCTGCAACTGGTGCACGTACAATATTACGGTCTAGCCTATCGGTATTGGTATCAATGACCATAGAAGACTTTTCAATATCTGCTCTCACTTGCGTAAGCTCAGAAGATGCTTCAGAACGATATCTTGCCCATAACTCGCCTACACGAGACTCGGTTTCAGACACTGCCGCCCGTAGCCTTGGAATCATTGATTCCGCCTCTGCAATTTGACTTGAAAGCTTCTGCACCCGTGATTGACTATCAAGCAACTCTAAATGAGAAGCCGCATTATCACGATTAAGGCCTTCAATAACACGGTACTGCTGTTTTGCAACGTCTAATTCAGAAAGAAGATTCCGTCGCCTGCTTTCTGCTTCAGAAATATCACCACGTTTTTGCGCACTTTGGTCACGTAACACTCTTGCTTCTTCAGAAAGTCTTGCACGCCTTGCATTAAATGCAGCGATTTCAGCCGCTTTAACTTCTTCATCCACCAAATCCTTAGGGAAGTTAATTTTTCCTTGCCCTGTCGCCTCAGCCAGTAATCTCGCTTCCCTGCCACGAAGGGATGATAAATTGGTTTTTTCTTGCCCTAGGCTTGACCTTGCCTGTACATCGGCTAATTCCATGAGTGATTGCCCCGCCTTAACGACCTCACCCTCTTGCACCAGAATTTTTTTAACAATTCCACCTTCTAAATGCTGAACAATTTGCGACTTTCCAGCAGGAACAATACGCCCATTTGCGCGCACGATTGTGTCAATGCTTGCAATGCTACTCCATGTAACAAAAGCCAAGAGGCTGAACAAAACAAGGATCACAAAACTTCGACGCGGATTAAAAAATTCCATTTTTTTCTAATTCCACATCGTTATTCGAACCGCACAGCTATCGTGAAGTCACCAACACACGTGCATTATTGGCACTTGCTGGGCCTTCAGTAATAACCACATCAATTTTGTCTGCTGGCACCTTCATCTCTATGAGCTGATTTCGTACAGCCATCGCGCGATAAAAGCCTAGACGTTTAGCCTCAGAAAAACCTTTTGGCACAGTGACGGAAATTTTTGCCGAGCGATTGGCAGCAATTGCAGCTAAGGTATTTCTTAGTGTTTCGGCTTCTGAACTGCTTAAAGTGACCGCATCGTTTTCAAAGCTCACCACCACACCAGAGCCTGAATCGGCAGTACGTTCAAGTTCTTTATCCGGTTGAGGAAGCGGTGTTTTTGCAATCACCACTTTTTGCTTACCCGAAATAGTATTTTTGACAAGGGCTTGTTGTTGCGCCGCCTGTAATTGTTGTTGCAATTGCTGAATTTGTGCGTCTTTTTGCTGCACAATTTCATTGACTTGGGTTTGTCTATTTTCAGTTTCCAGCGCAGCAACGGGCGTGGGTAAGCTAGATTCTGCAGCGGTAACAGCAGCTGAATTTTCTTTATGGCGGCTTAATTCAAGGGCAAACATGAAAACCGCCACAATCATGATGGTTAACATAAAAAGCAGATTTAGTACTAAGTTGGCTATCGCATCAACATAGCCGGGCCAAAAAATATCAGCCCCATCTTCTTGGCTAGTTTCAATAGACATGCATTAACCCTCAATATTTCTCATATTAGTTCACACCCAGTTCTGCGGGCGATGCAGCACCAATAGCTGCATCCGACGTTTTTGGCGGCCCTTGTAAGAGCCTTGCAATTTGTGCTACAGCCGCAATTTCTTGTGTGTGTAAATTCACCAGACGTAAACGTGCTTGGTAAAACCGATCATATACATCAAGCATATCTAGCAGCGATTGATTACCTGAAAGCATACGTTTTGACATTGCCTGTGCGGCAGAGGTGATGGAAGCTAGCTCACGATAGCCTTCATCAATGCGCAAGCGTGTCGCTTCCAGGGTTGCGTATTGCGCTGAAAGGCTTTGTAACACGCGACGGCGCTGATCATCTACGCGATATTTTAACTCTTCATAACGGGCGGCTTTTTCTTCGTTGTATTTAAGGTCACCGCCACCATTAAATAAAGACCAATTCATTACCACCATTAAGCGCTGATCACGTTGACTGTCATTTGAACCGCCAGCATGCACGCTATTGGTATCTGAAAGCTCTAAATCTACCCTTGGTAAGTAACGGCTTTTGGCAGCGGTTTTATCAAGTTCAGCCGCGAGCATTTCTGCTTTAAGCTGGGCGATTTCAGGATTGGCCTCAAGCGCTAACTCCATCGCTTTATCCAGCGAGTTTGGCACAATTGACAGCCCCACTTCTTCCAAATCAGGTAGCCGAATATTGCTAGGTGCTAAATTCACCTGCCGCACAAAGTCAACACCAGCGGCAGCATGTGCTGCCTCTTGCTCAATACGTGAAGAATGGGCGCTTAAACTACGTGCACGCACGCGTTCTTTGTCAGAGTTGCTGGCCGCCCCTGCCCCAGCGCGTTTTTCAACATAGCGAAATAGTTCTTGAATTTGCGCTTCGTAATCGGCTGTCATATCGGCAGAAATGCGGCTAGAAGCCAGTGCTAGATAGGCATTGATGGTTGAAAGATAAGTCTCGCCCTCACTTGAACGCTGACCTTCTTGACGAGATTGCTCTACCACCTGACGGCGTTTGTAGTCATAGTAACCAGGTAAATCTAGCAAAGGCTGTTTTAGCGTTAAGCTGGTATCACTCCGTCCATGACTATTTCTAGATTCAGGTTTTCCCGTAACGCCATCAACTTGAACACCAGGGGATGAAATTTCTCTACCGCCTTTGGCTTGCAATAACAATGATGGCAATAAAAAGGCCTTTGCTTGCCCGGTTTGCGCTTTGGCTTGACCTACGCGGGCTGAGGCAACTAAAACATCACGGCTAAATCCTAGCGATGCCTTCACCGCCTCGGCCATATTAAGCTGACCAATAGGACTCACTTGGTCAACATTCTCTTCCTGAATGCCCGCCACTCCACGCGCGTAGGCACCGCGCATATCAGAAGACACCGCAATTTCGTAAGTACCCACTAAACCCACTAAACTACGCTCAGACGGGACGCCAAATTTAGCCTCAAGCCCATTGGCCAGTTTGACTTCACCAACATCAGGCAATAGATTTAAATCCTCGGCGTATGGCTTTACTGGTGTAATCACCACTGAAGTTTCGGTCGATTTCGCTTCAGCCTGTGCAGGACTGGCGATTGATTTTTTAGTAATTGATTTACGTTGTGAAGGAGGCAACACAGCATTGATGGCTTCAACCGCTGCATTGGCTGCATTGGCCGCACTTTCAGCAGCTAAGGCTGCGGCACTAGCAGCTGTCGCTGCCGCTGCAGCCGCATCTGAAGCAGAAGATAATGTTGTACTTTTTTGCGTTTCTGCTGCTGTTGCATTACCATTTTCTGCAAAAGCAATCGGAGCGTTCAAACTGATGCCAGCAAGCATCAGCAAGTAGTGAGCGCGTTTTAGCCCTAGTTTCATTCCATCCCTCTGTGTTCTAAATTGCTTGCCAATTGTCCGCGCAGGCGCTTAAACCCTAGCAATACGTTAATTTTTTTAGAGTATATAGCAAAAATTTACAATTACCATAATTTTAGGCAAAATTGAGACACTAAAAAATTAGCTAAAAAACGTACAAAATCGAACAAACCTTTTACGCTGCTCTGCAAGCCTTTATTTATAAGGCTCGCAGGGCATGTTTTTTCTTTCGAGGAATTTAATCTGCGAATTAACCCATTTTATGTGGGCTAATCTGCGAATGAAAACGTGAAATTGTTGCAACAAAACAACAAAAGTAAGCAGTAAAGAATAGTTAATTATTCTCTGTGGATCCAAGCAAAAGCTTTTCATTGACTGTGACTTTCGCTTTTTCACGCAATGACTGCTTATAAGCAGCAAGATATTCGCTGTTTAATGCAGTCTCTAATTCATTTTGTGCTAATTTTTCAGCCGCTGGATCTTCTGATTTCAAGGTTTTTGCCTCAAGCACTTTTACCAGCAAGTAGCCTTGTTGCTTATCAGCCAAGCCCGAATAAGCCGGTAATTTTGATACATCTGTTTTAAAAGCCTGCGTCATTGCTAACTCAGTTAAGCCTTCGGCATTTTTTCGATCTACCGCAACTTCAGATGTCCACTGTAAATCTGCCACTGGTTTGCCGGCGCGTAAGTCTTTGAGCGCCGCCTCACCTTTCGTTGAGGCTAATTTTGCAGCCGCTTCTAATTTTAGTAAAGCTTCAATGCCCTCTTTTACTTCATCAAAGCTTTTTTGCGTTGCAGGTTTATAATCAACCACACGCGCAGAGACTAGATTATTTGGTGAAACTTCCATAGCTGCTGTATTACGACGGTCTTTCAACGACTCTGCTGAGAAAATTAAGTCTACAAACTTGCTGTTATCTTTGAAAAACTTAGCGGCTGATTCACGTGTCAGCCAGTCCGACTTCTGAACTTCACTGCCAAATGCTTTAGCCGCTGGCGCGAGGCTGTTGGATTGCGTATAAACCAGCTCACTGAACCCCTCAGCCTGTTTAATAAATTCATCTTGCGCTTTCTTAAACATTAAGTCGCCTTTAATTTGCGGCTTTAATGTTTCAAAATCCGTGTTTTCACCAATCACCTCGGTCACTTTAATAATATGATAACCATACTCAGACTCAACCAGATTGCTCACTTCATTCACTTTTAAGTCATAAATCGCCTTTTCAACAGGCGGCGTGAAATAACCACGGCCCTGCACACCTAAATCACCGCCTTTCGAAGCAGACTCATCATCTTGCGAATTTTTAACCGCAAGCGCTTCGAATGTTTTTGGTGCCTTCTTGATTTCAGCTAGCAAACCTTCTGCTTTCGCCTTGGCTTCTGCTTTCTTTTCTGGTGTTGGGTTAACACCAAAACCAATCAAAATGTGGCTCGCACGACGTTGTTCTTTGGCTTTGATATTGTCGATATTATCGTCATAAAATTTACGCACTTCAGCGTCATCAACACCCACCCCAGTGATGAGTTGCGCTGCAGACAATAGTAAGAATTCAATTTTAACTTGCTCAGGATGCATCAACTTTGCTTTATGCTGATCGTAATAGGCTTTGACTTGTGCTGGCTCTATCTTCACCTGGTCAACAAAATCTTTTGTTTTGATTTCAGCTACCGCTACCACGCGTTGCTGATTAGTTAGTTGGTTCGCCTGTTCAGCCCGTGCATTTGAAATAAAACCCAACTTAGCAAAGTTGTCTTGCGCCTGTTGTGCTAATAAATCGGCACGGATACGTGCTTCAAACTTATTAGGTGTCAATTTGGCATCCGTAAGCGTTTGGTCATAAAGCTCTTGTGAAAACTTACCGTCTTTTTGAAACTCCGGCATGCCTGTGATGTAGGTCGTTAACTGCATATCACTAATGGCAAAATTTGCGTGTTTAACTTCATCATCCAGCAGTTGATCATTGATGAGCTGATTGAGCGCGAATGATTTCATTTCTGGCAGGTCAGGTGCTGCAGGATCAATTTTCCCTTCAGATTGCAGACGATTGCGAATATTCTTAAGTGCGTTATCGTACGCTTGGATAGAAATATTATTTTTACCCACTTTTGCTATCGCCACATTGCTACCTGCACTACTTAAATATGAGTCAATGCCAAACAATGCAAATGGAATGGTAATGAGTGCCAACAAGGCCTTGCCTACCCAACCTTGAGCAACCGAACGAATACTATCTAACATAACGCATTTACCTTTAACATAAATTCTGAAATTTTAGGACTGGCAATTAAGCTTGAGCTTACTAAGTGACATGCAAACCAAACCAAATAAAGTCCAAATTTTGGGATACGAGACTATAGCATATTTCTAATATTGCATAAGCTACGAAACGCTCTGACAAAGCATAAGCGAATAAGTTTTAACGCATAAAAACAAAAAAGCCTGCATTGTCTAAGACGATGCAGGCTAATTGTCAGTGGCGGAGTGGACGGGACTCGAACCCGCGACCCCCGGCGTGACAGGCCGGTATTCTAACCAACTGAACTACCACTCCTAAAACTATATTTTGAATATAGCTTAAACTTATTTTGCAATGAATTTAAACGATATTAAAAATTTGTTGCCGTCATTATAACAAAATAAAAGAGCGCTTAAACTACCAGCACTCTTAATTTTTACAATTAGGGACGGCTTTTAAAACATTTGTTGGTATTTATGGTGGGTGCTAACGGGGTCGAACCGCTGACATTCGCCTTGTAAGGGCGACGCTCTACCAACTGAGCTAAGCACCCTGCTTAACCAACAAAGAACGCTAGTTTACAGCATCTTTAAGAGATTTACCAGCCCTAAATTTAGGAGAATTTGCAGCTTTGATATTAATTGTTGCACCAGTACGTGGGTTACGGCCACTACGTGCTTCACGCTTACCTACATAAAATGTACCAAAGCCAATTAAAGTGACTAATTCGCCCTTTTTCAATGCCGTAGTAATTAAAGCTGTCGTTGCATCTAATGCACGACCAGCTGCCGCTTTTGAAATACCTGCTGCTTCTGCAATTTGGTCAATTAATTCTGATTTATTTGCCACTTGTACTCTCCCTTGTTTAAGATGGATTTAATTCACTCATTCTGAGCAACTAATACTCATACAGCTTTATATCAAGCCTACAAAGCCCATGTCAAGCTTTTATCAGCATGTTCGTGCATTTTTTTAAATTAATGCTTCGTGTTGTCTGAAATTACGACATTACTCTCAAGCGTTTTGTCAGCGGGCTGCACTTCTTTTGCTGAAAGATCACTGACCAATTCATTTTCTGGTAATGGAGAAGGAAGTTTCTCCAATGCCAACGCCAAAACTTCATCAATCCATTTTACAGGATGAATATCCAGCTTGTTTTTTATGTTTTCAGGAATATCGGCAAGGTCTTTAACATTCTGTAATGGAATCAAAACTGTTTTGATGCCACCACGGTGTGCCGCGAGCAATTTTTCCTTCAAGCCGCCAATCGGCAAGACCTCGCCCCTTAAGGTAATTTCGCCTGTCATTGCAACATCCGCACGCACTGGAATCCCAGTGAGAATAGAGACTAGCGCAGTAGTAATCGCAATCCCTGCACTGGGACCATCTTTTGGCGTCGCACCTTCAGGAAAATGAATGTGAATATCATTTTTTTCGTAAAAGTCATCTGCAATGCCAAGCCGTTTGGCCCGGCTACGCACCACGCTCATTGCAGCCAGTGTAGACTCCTTCATCACTTCACCAAGCTTACCTGTGGTCGTTGTTTTACCTTTGCCAGGCAACAACACGGCTTCTATCGTTAGCAACTCACCCCCAACAGAAGTCCACGCCAACCCTGTCACTTGACCTATTTGATTTTCTTTCGCGGCCACGCCATAGTCGTAACGCTGGACACCCAAATACTTATCTAGGACTTTTGGCGTGACTGTGATTTTTTTAGTTGCTTTTGCTCCTTCTTTTGCCTTAGCGGTCAGTAATTCCTTCACAACTTTTCTACAGACTTTTGAAATTTCTTGTTCTAATTTACGAACACCGGCTTCTCTAGTGTAGTAACGCACAATGTCACGAACCGCTACATCTGAAACAGTGACTTCAGCGTCCTTTAAGCCATGTGATTTCAATTGCTTAGGCACTAAGTAACGCATCGCAATATTCACTTTTTCATCTTCCGTATAGCCTGAGAGATGAATAATCTCCATACGGTCTAACAGTGCAGCAGGAATATTCATCGAGTTTGCGGTAGCGACAAACATCACATCAGATAGGTCATATTCAACTTCTACATAATGATCCGCAAAAGTATGATTTTGCTCAGGATCAAGCACCTCCAACAAGGCTGAAGAAGGGTCACCGCGCATATCTTGACCCATCTTATCGACTTCATCAAGTAAGAATAAAGGGTTT
>JAKQTB010000175.1 GCA_029569495.1 Pseudomonadota bacterium
TCGAGAAATACTTTATATACAAAATGAAAAAAGGCAGCTCTGAGCCCATATATGAAAAGTATGTGCTTAAGGCAATGGGGATAGAAAAACTGGATTAGATTGTGTTTATAATTACCGTGAGATTCACATATTATTTTTGAAAGGTTCATGCACATTCGATTTTGATTATGTTAATCTGCCGATTTATCTTTCACGGTCGCAGGCGTAGAAAAGTCTCAGGATATAAGCGTTATAATGAACGCATAAATTGAGAGATTAATTTATACTGTAAAATCTATCTATCAAATTTCACTAGCAGTTATTTATTTGGATTTTAAACATGAATTCACAAATGCCTGCACCTCAAAATCCCCACCAAAACCATCTGCTTGATGCCCTATTAACAGTGGATTACGACAGGTTATTTCCACAGCTTGAGTTAGTTGAAATGCCGCTTGGTGAAGTGTTGTATGAGTCTGGCGGAAAACTAAAACATGTTTATTTTCCGACAACTGCGATTGTCTCTTTACTGTATGTGCTAGAGAATGGTTCTTCTGCAGAAATCGCAATCGTTGGTAACGAAGGCATTCTGGGTATCTCAATTTTCATGGGTGGGGACACCACGCCTAGCAGAGCGATTGTTCAAAGCGCTGGGTATGGCTACCGCATGAAAGCCCAGCTTTTAAAAAATGAATTTAATCTTGCGGGCCCAGTCATGCGATTACTCTTGCGTTACACTCAGGCACTAATTACGCAAATGTCACAAACTGCTGTTTGCAATCGGCACCACACAGTAGAGCAACAACTTTGCCGTTGGTTATTACTAAGTCTAGATAGACTTTCAACAAATCAGTTAAATATGACGCAAGAACTAATTGCCAATATGTTGGGGGTTCGGCGCGAAGGCGTCACTGAAGCTGCTGGTAGATTACAACATGATGGTTTAATTGAATACACCAGAGGCCGTATTGTATTTCTGGATAGGTCTGCAATTGAGCGGCGCGTTTGTGAGTGCTATCAAGTAGTAAAAACCGAGTTTGATCGGCTTCTTCCCTCTATCCATGCTATTGCTAAGTAATTTGGATGCTCCTGCCTATCAAGCATTTTGAAACAACTTAATTTGCATCCAAATCACCCGCAACTTCATCTGTAACAAACAAAATTCCAAATAACATTAAGCATCTTTTGAGTCACTATTACAGCAACTCATCTCTTTTTGTGTTGCTTGCCAATCTGAAATTTGCTTTTCTACCTCTTCTTTTGTTTTACCGTAGACTTCTTGAATCTTACCAGCCAATTCACCACGTTTACCAGCAATCACATCCAGTTGATCATCCGTAAGATTACCCCACTGCTGTTTTACATTACCTTTTAATTGTTTCCAATTACCTTCTATTTGATTCCAATTCATGACGACTCCTTTAAATACATGACCCAACTATTAATATTAAACACGATGCATTTTACTTGCCGATTGTTTGGCTACCAGCACCAACATCAGAATAATAACTTTAAGTTAAGGCCACTTCCGTCTGCTAACGCACATAGCCTAAGCTAATTAATTCTATCAGCTTAAGTTCGCTAACGAACGGACGCTAGATATAATCACTTTATAATTAAAATCTTTTTCTGATTTTTCAATTCATTAACGAGCAATTACTTATCAGCGTCCCCACAAATGATTTCTGAAAATCTTCTTCTTGCAATACTCCCGCAAGCTGAGTATTTTCGCATGCAACTTAAGTGTGAAACCGTTGAATTGCACGTGAACGAAATTATTAATAGTACTGAAGATAAAATTCAATATATTTATTTTCCTACCAACGCGATTATTTCGTTAATGAAGCAGATTGATTTCAACAAAAACATAGAAGTTGGGATGATTGGAAATGAAGGCATGCTAAATAGTACGCTTTTACTGGGCGCTGAAAGTACAGCTTTTACATCAGTCGTTCAAAAGTCTGGGGGTGCACTACGCATTTCGACCAAAAATTTTAAACTTGAGCTAAAGCAAAGCGTAATACTTCAGTGGCTATTTAAACACTATATCAAGGTGTTATTTAACCAATTAGTGCAAAATGCCGCTTGCATCCGATTTCACGTTGTTGAAGCACGTTTGGCACGCCTGCTTTTAATGATTCGAGACCGATCGCAATCTCCGGGCTTTCATATTACACAACAGTCTCTTGCGCAATTGCTGGGCGTACGCCGCGTTGGTGTGACTAAAGCGGCTAGCATGTTGCAACATAAAAAATTCATTTGCTACAATCGGGGTGATATTGTCATTCTAAATGATGCTGGTTTATCGTCTGCCAGTTGTAGCTGCTATCAAACAGATATCGATATTTACAATCGTATTTTGCATCACGAAAATGATTCAGCCCCTGAGTAACCACAGATGCTGAATCATACTTACTTTATTTGAAAATAGTTTTTTTACATGGCTTTTTAACGCCGACCAATCAGCAATCCAATCACCACACCTAAGCTGGCTGCTAACCCTAGGGAACGCCATGGATTGTCATGAACATAGGCATCTGCTGCTTGTGTTGCCACTTTAGTTTTTGCTATCGCTTCAACTTGAATGCTTTCTAATTTGCGTTTTGCACTACTCAGAGAGTCTTCTACTTTAGCTCGCACTTCAGCGACTTTTTCACCTCCTGTATGGGCAGTTGCATTCAAAAGCGCCTCTGTATCTGTCGCGGCTGTTTTCAATTCATCAATAAGTGTTTTCTGATTAAACTGATTTAAAAAATTCTGCATATATTTCTCCAAAAAATTAGCTCTGTACTGCGTAAGCAGAATATCAAACACTTCTTACGCTGTAACTGCGCTTACTAAAGCCTTCGCCCTTGAATCACACGTACCAAAATCATGACAATGGCTATAACCAGTAAAATATGTATAAATCCGCCCAATGTATACGAAGAAACCAAGCCTAGCAGCCAAAGAATAATTAATATCACTGCAATTGTTCCAAGCATATTCTTCTCCTTAATAATTTAAGTTATTTCATTATTTACTTTTAAGCCGCATATCGTTTTTAACAGAGGTTACGCCTTTAACACCTCGAGCGACTTCTGCTGCCTTGGCGATGTCGGCTTCTGAATTCACAAAACCGCTCAGTTGCACTACGCCTTTAAATGTTTCGACATTGATCTCAGCGGATTTTAAACTTTCTTCATTTAGAACTGCAGCTTTTACTTTGGTGGTAATAACAGTATCGTCAATGTATTCACCAGTACCTGCGTGTTTTTCTGTTGAAGCACAACCTAATAAGGTCATGAATGTAATTACAAGAATAATGTTGGTTATGTATTTAAGTTGTTTCATATTGGTGTCTCCATAAAATTTTAAAGAATCTTTTAACTAAACTTGTGTTATCTCACTATTTGATACACAAGCTTGTCAAACGGTCACTGATCTAAAGTACATCTGCCTCAGAACCTCAATCAAGCTGACCAATTCATCGTCCTCCAAAAATGTTTCTATCTCTGTGCGATAACGCACATTGCTAGAAATGAGTATTGAGTGAAGTAATCTAGAATACTAAAAAATTACGTGGCTTCAGTACTTTTTAAAGTAACAGCTTTTTTTACTGAGCCATTTGCTGACGTATAAATTCACTGCGCTTCATGTCAATATACTCACTCTTTTCAACCTCATGCAATTGAAGCGCATACTGTTCGCTGCTGCTATACCAATGTTGTAAACTATACTCAAACTGTTGTTCACTGGAATACGCCAAAGAAGCTAAATATGCATCGATAGCTAAGTAGTAACGCATGGTATTGCGCTCGACCAAACCGCGAATACCTTTAATTTTATTGGTACTGCCTTCGCCCAATTTTTCATCGTTGGTAAAACCAACTTTATTACGGCCGATTGTCGCCAAGTATGTTTGCATTGCAAGACGGCCAGTGACGCCAAACGAATAAGCATAGGTAAAATGCAAAAAGGTTTGACCATCTTTTAACGGAGTTGCCTCAATTAAAATACGATAATCATAAGTCCCTAATGGGCCATTTTTTGAATCCAGCTCAGATGAAAAGTAATTTGGTATTGAAAGGGTTTCTTTGTAATTAAATACAATACGGTAGGTTTGATTGAGTGGTTGCTTGGTTTTTTTACCCATATTAAGCAACATCACATTGCCATCTTGGTTATTTTTCATGTGGCAATATTTAACATTGATATTCAAAATCAGCGCATTACACCAATGTGCAGGGTCATTAAATGCTACGTTGAAAGTGGCAAATGGATAATCTACAACTGCGTAAATCTCGCCCTTTAAGCTACTCTCAGCCTCTTCAGAATGAAGATAAAGTGGCCGTTTAAAAGAATTTTTAAGTAATTCTTGGTTCAACTCTGCATACTTGGCTTTTAATGCTTTAGCCTTTAACGTAGTTTCGGCAATCGCAGAGTTAGATAAGTCTTGTTCAGCAGCCAACATCTTGGATTGAAATAATATCCCGCACAAAATGATGGTGACTATTGATACATATCTCAGTGTGGCTGTAATAGGCTTTGTATAACATTTTAAATGCTTTAAATGCATCATAATAAGCGCGCCCATAGCCGTGCGGCGCGCTCTTTGATGCGGCTAACAACAGAGCGCTGCCTCCACGCATCCAAGGTAATCGATTTAGACAATTGCAGGTCTTGGTTAAACATGGCCTGCATTTGATCTCCAAACACTTGCCCTAACACAACAGCGTTGATTTCTTGATTATTTGTAAAGCTACGCCAATCAAGGTTGGTCGATCCTACGGTAGACCACACACCATCAATAAGCGCTGTTTTGGCATGTAACAGTGCGCCTTGCCGTTCATAGATTTGCACATTGGCGCTGAGCAACTCATCATAATAGGAACGTGAGGCGTAAAACACCATGGCCGAATCCGTTTTTTCAGGTAAAAGTAATTTAACCTCAACACCTCGCTCAACGGCTTCTTTAAGCGCAGATAGTAATTTTTCATCCGGCACAAAGTAAGCGTTAGTCAATAACACCTGTGTTTCAGCACTGTTGATGGCAGATAGTAAAGTGACATAAATCTGACTGTAAGGCTCTTCAGGCGTGCTACCGATAGCTCGCACGATTTCACTACCTTGGTTTTTTAATACCGGAAAGTAATTTTTAGATGTTAAGGGTTCACCTTTTTGCTGATTCCAAACATCAAGGAACATTTTTTGAAAACCAGCCACCACCGGCCCCTCCATACGCAAATGCGTATCTCGCCACCGTTGCATGCCATCGGCAGTTTTAGTCTTTTTTCTTATGCTTTTACCAAACGACCCGCTTGAGTAAACGCTGCTTATATTGATACCGCCAACAAAAGCAACTTGACCATCAATAATCAACAACTTGCGATGATCGCGCTGATTTACTTGCCAGCCTTTACGTGCAATTAACGGATTTACTGGATTGTATTCCAGCACGTTAATACCACTGTCTTTAAGTTTACTGAAAAACTCTTTAGGAGTACTGATAGACCCTACGCTGTCATAGAGCAAGTTGACCTGTACTCCACTTTTTTGTTTATCTATTAATAATTGTGCAAAGTGTTGGCCAATTTCATCATCTTCTATGATGTATGTTTCCATGTTGATATGATCCTTTGCACGTTCTATGGCGGCAAACATTGCGTCATAAGTAGCGGGGCCATCGATTAGCAACTCCACTTTATTTCCTGCGACTAATTGATTGTCAGTAATCTCACCCATCAGTGCCAAATGCTTGTCAAAGATACTGGTCTCATTACCGTTTTTCTTAAGTCGCGCTAAAATCAACTTACTTTGTTTGACTGTCAGCGGGCCGTGCACACCGTCTAATTGAACTGTAGTCGAAGAATGCATTGCCATGTCAGGCACTATTGTGGGGATTGACGTGCAGCCAAGAAATGCTGTTAGACTTACCGCTAGTGTAAACTTAGCAAGACTGGAGCACTTAAATTTATTCATATTTATCTGCTTTCACCTAAAGGGACCAAACAATACAACTTACTTTAGTTTAAAGATGATTTTTTTAGCTGTCTGTATGCTAGCGCACCTTTATCAGCGACAAAAGATGCTTTTTTTGTTACTTAAATTTGAAGGGGGGGGTAGACCAAGTGCAAGAGTTATGTCGGTTGCGACCCAATTACACTTAATTAACTTCACGATACCTACTTAAACATCAAAGTCTTCCAGCACTTAAAACGGGTATCACCATAAAATGCAATCCTGGAAAACTCAACTTAAGGGATTGCAATAATAATGATGCCAAACTTTGATCAATCTCTATCAAAAACTGAATTCGACGTTGTCGACCGGTGACTTGCTCAAAAAGCGACATTGAAGACACCCGTTGCCCGTGCCCATAGCTTTCTGTTGTACTAAACCAAGAAATACTTTCATTTTCAAGCAACCAATCTACAAGGCCCTCCTCCAGTGCAGGTGTTGCAAATAACATCACTAGGCATGAGTTCTGCTCAGATGGGTTATCACTATCATTATGTTTTATTTCAGCTTCACTCATTTTATCTGTAACCTTTATTTGGTATCTACACCAAATTTTTGATATAAAATTGGCAGTAGTATTAGTGTTAAGCTGGTTGCACTGATTAAGCCACCAATGACAACAATAGCTAATGGGCGTTGAATTTCAGAGCCTGGGCCCGTAGCAAATAGCAAAGGAATTAATCCAAAAGCCGCAATATTCGCGGTCATCAATACTGGACGTAGCCTGCGTTTGGCCCCTTCCACTACCACCTCGCCAAGTGCCATACCATGCGCTAGCAATTGGTTAAAATACGAAACCATCACCACGCCATTCAACACCGCTATCCCAAGAAGCGCAATAAAACCGACCGATGCAGGGACAGATAAATACTCGCCCGAAAACCATAACGCAAAAATACCGCCAACCATCGCAAAGGGGATGTTTGAAAGAATGAGTAAAGATTGCCTAATTGAACGAAATGTCGCGAAAAGTAGCAAAAATATCAACCCCAGCGCAACCGGAACCACAACTGCCAACCTTGCGGCAGCTCGTTGCTGATTTTCAAACTGACCACCCCACTGCATAGAGTAAGCTTCAGGCAGTTTAATTTGTTGCTGGACCTTATTTTTAGCCTCCTCGACAAACCCAACTAAATCTCGCCCTCGAACATTCGCCACCACAACGACCATGCGCGCACCTTTTTCACGGTCTACTTTAACCGGCCCTTCTATACGCTCTAATTTAGCTACTGTAGTAATGGGTACATTATTGCCATTGGGTAAAGTTAGCATTAAATTTGCAAACTCAGCAGGGGACGCACGTAGCGATTCAGACCCTCTCAATACAATCGGTGTGCGCCTTAAACCTTCTTGCACAATTCCAATTTGGCGGCCCTCAAGTTGCGTTCGTAATGCACTCTCAACTTCTGAAACATTAAACCCCAAACGGCCAGCAGCAAATCGGTCTATCGTCACTTGCATGTACTGTACGCCGCTATTTTGTGGCGTATATACATCTTGTGAACCAGGAATTTCCTTAAGGATTTTGACAGTTTGCTGTGCCATTTCATCAAGCTTCACTAAGTCGTTACCAAAAATCTTAATCGCCAAATCGCCTCGTACACCCAAAATCATTTCATTGACACGCATTTCAATGGGTTGCGTAAACGCATAGCTGATACCTGGCATATCATCTAACACCTTACGTATCTCATCGGTTAACGCCTCTTTGTCGCGCATGCGCCATTCATTTTTTGGCTTAAGCACAAGAAAACTGTCCGTTTGATTCAACCCCATCGGATCTAAGCCTAGTTCATCAGAGCCAACACGGGCTACCACACCTTTGACTTCTGGTACTTTTTCCATGAGTTTGCGCTGTACCGCTAAATCTAACTCCAGACTTTTTTCTAAATTAATAGAGGGTAACTTTTCAATCTGCATCAAGATGTCGCCTTCATCCATCACCGGCATAAAGGTTTTACCAATCTGTAAATACACGATTACAGTAACAGCCAATGTAGCGACAACAATCGCTGAAATAACGCGCGTATTGGCTAATGACCAACGTAATACCGGTTCATACAACTTAATGGCCTGCCGTACAACCCAAGGCTCTTCATGACTAACCTTTTTCAATAAAAAAGATGCCAGCACCGGAATAACCGTTAAAGACAGCACTAGCGAACCTGCCAGCGCAAAGACAACCGCGAGTGCTACAGGGCTAAATAGCTTGCCTTCTAAGCCTTGCAATGTAAGTAGCGGTAAAAATACTGTGATAATAATGAGTATGCCGGATGTCACTGGAATACTCACCTCTCTGACAGCCCGATAAATCAAGTGTAATCGAGGTAACTTTCCATTTTGACCGTGCGCAAGATGCGAGACAATATTTTCAACAACAACAACCGCTCCATCTACCAGCATACCAATGGCGATAGACAATCCACCCAAACTCATTAAGTTGGCTGACATGCCAAACTGCGCCATTAAAATAAATGTCACAAGCGCTGCCAATGGTAGCGCGAGCGCCACCGTCACGGCCGCCCTAAAATTACCTAAAAACAATACAAGCAACACCAGCACTAAAATGGTCGCTTCCAACAATGCCCGCGTGACTGTGTTGACCGCGCGCTCAACTAAATTACCGCGGTCGTAAAATACATCAACACTGACGCCTTTTGGTAAGATTGGCTGAATTTCATCAAGCTTGGCGCGTACGTTTTTAACTACTTGTTGAGCGTTTGCTCCTCTTAAGCCTAAAACCAAGCCCTCAACAGCCTCGCTTTTGCCGTTTTTAGTCACAGCGCCATAGCGTGTAAGCGCACCCATCTTAACTTCTGCAACATCGCTTATACGCACCGGCATGCCTTGGCTCGCGCGTACAATTGTGTTTTGAATATCATCAATCGTTTGAAATTTACCCTCAGCGCGCACCAGCAAAGATTCTTCGCCATCACTCAAGCGCCCTGCGCCATCATTACGATTATTAAGTTCCAAGGTACTTTGCAAATCAGCTAAAGTAATTCCGCGCGCATAAAGCTTGGCATTATTCGGCACCACTTCAAAAGTACGAACAACGCCACCGAGCGCATTCACATCTGCTACGCCATTAACTGTTCGAAGTGCTGGACGAATGACCCAATCAAGCAGGCCTCGGCGCTGCTCTATTGTTAAATCATCCCCTTCTACAGTAAACATAAACATTTCACCTAGCGGCGTTGTCATTGGCGCTATTCCGCCATTAATATCTGTGGGCAAATTGCTCCAAATCGCGCTTAAACGCTCTGCTACCTGCTGCCGTGCCCAGTAAATATCCGTACCATCGGCAAAGTCTACCGTAATGTCTGTTAAGGCATATTTAGCAACTGAGCGCAGCATGGTTTGCTTTGGAATGCCCAGCATTTCAACTTCAATAGGTGCTGTTATGCGCGACTCCACTTCCTCTGGCGTCATGCCCGGCGCTTTAATAATAATCTTAACCTGTGTTGTAGAAACATCAGGAAACGCATCTATCGGTAACTCTTTAAAAGCATAACTACCTGCGGCAATGAGCAACACAGTACACAGCATGACTAACAAACGTTGAGTTAGTGAAAATTGAATAAGTTTATTAAGCATGAATAACCCAAAATATTGAAATAGCTGTTTAGTCTATTGAGTGGTGGTGCTATACCAAGCAGATTTAATTGCAACAGTACCGCTAATGGCAACGCTTTCTTTGCCAGTAAAATCTCCGTTAATCACAGCCTGTGTGGATTGTTCGCTGGAAACAACCACCTGTTTTGGAACAAAACCTTTTGTATTCTGAACAAAAACATAGCTTTTATTTCCATTTCTAATAACAGCAGATTTTGGAACTGCAAATTGACGCGTGGTGCTTTCACTTACCAATTCAGCTTCAACAAATTGGCCAGGAAAAAGCTTTTCAGTTCCTACGGTCACTTCTGCGCGCAAGTGCACGGTTTGGTCGTTCCGATTCAGATTTCGAATAATCGTGGTGATTTTTCCTGAAGCTTGATACTTCGGAATGTTGACCATCATGCCCTCTTTTGCAAAATGCATCATCTCTATCGGCGCATGAATTTCAAGCCACAATGGCTTTAATTTTGCAATACGATAAATTGGCATGCTCGCATCTACACGTTGCCCGGTAGACCCCAATTGTTCAATCACAACACCATCTATGGGGGATGTCAGGGTAAATCCGCTCGCTAATTCGCCACTTTTTTCTAACTTTGCAATTGCGTTCTCACCCATACCAGCCATTTTCAGCGCCTGGCGGCGTTGCTTTAATTCAACAGACAATTCTTGATGGCTACTTTCTGTAGTCAGCAATCGACGCTGAGCAATAATGCCATCCTTATATAACTCACGGTCCCGATCTGCCATGTTTTTGCTCAGTTGGTGCTGCGTTTTGCCACGTAAATAGTCGCCCTGCAGCGCGACTAGTTCTGTGCTGCTGATATGTGCAACTACTTGGCCGCGCTTAACCGATTGGCCTGCGGCAAAGTACATTGCATCAATCAAACCGCTTTGAGGTGTACTGACGATGCGCTCTTGATTGACTGGAATAATAATTTCTCCTGGCAACTTATTGCTCACGACAGCGTTTGTAGCAACAATCGGTGAAACGGCAATGCCAAGCGTCTGCATTTGCTGTGGCGTCATTGCAATTAAACTTTCCGCATGACCCACTGATAGCTGGCCGAGCATAAAAACAAACAAACAAACGGATTTAATTTTTATCAAGGTAAAACTCCAATAGCTTGGTTATAACGTGCGATATGCCATTGCATCTGGGTTTGACGGCTTTTCAGCGCGCGCTCTGCTTCATAGGCAGTTGCCTGAATCCGCAACAAATCAATCAGGTCTGATTCGCCAAGTGCGAAAGATTTTTTAGCCAGTTGCAAGCTTTCTTGAGAAAGTTTGTGTTGTGCTTGCAAAATATCAATCTCTTCACGAATCACTTCTAAGTTATGTTGCGCTTCATGAAAAGCACTCTCAAGTAAGCGCTGGCGTTGTTCATGTTCACTCATCGCCTGTGCTATGGCCATCTCAGCATTTGCCAGCATCGGTGCTGAACGCACTTTTGAATCTAGTGGAACGCGAATCGCTACGCCTACGCTATCGTTGTAAAGGCTATCAAAAGCGCCACGTTCATGACGTACATTCAGCATCACTTGTGGATTTTCGCGTTGCTCGATGGCGTTAAGCGCTCGCTGATGATTGGCAATTTCAATCTTGGCCGCTGATTCTGCCAACCATGGATGGCTATCATCAATCATTTCTTTTGAAGTTAGCTGCTCTTCAAATGTGTTAGGAAGCTCTTTTAACCCTGTGAGTATCCAGTAACGATGCTCTGCATGTTTTACTTCAGCTTTTGCCTTAATTAAGGCGGTCTTGGCAGCCAAAGTACCATTCTGCGCCAGCATGACATCGGTCTTGGCAAGCTCGCCCGCTTTCCAGCGTTTTTCTACATCTGTGAGCAAAGCCTGTGCTGCCAGATAGCGCGACTCCTGTAATTCTGCCTCATTTGTCGCCATGCCAAGATTCCATAGCGCATCTCTCACCTGCCCTGCAATATCTAACGACAAGTTGGCACTGGTCTTATCCAACTCAGTTTTTGCACCTTCTGCTAAGGACGCACGCGTTGATTTTTGGCCAGGTAGCCAAAGTGGTAAATCAAGACCCACTTCCCACTGATTTAAATTGCGATTGCTTCCAACAACATCATTTTGATGCCCTACCGTAACCGCAGGCGCGCCAGGTAAAAAACTGTTTGCTTGTATATTTTTTGCATTAACTAAACCTTTACCTGCCTGAATTTCAGCCTGTTTAGGGCTTCGCAAAATTGATAGGCGAACAACTTCAGTAAGCGTTAGCTGGTGATTTCGTTCTAACTGAATGAGTTCTTCAGCATGACTTACGAATGGAGTGGACATCGCAACACAAGTTGCGAGCAATAATATAAAACGCATTATGAGATAGCCAAAAATTCAAAATGATCAGTTTCAGACTGACAAGCACCACTACCAGAAGTGCCTCTATATTTAAACGCACAATTCAATGTTTCACCTTGTTCTGTTTGAAGCACAGTATTCGCTTGGCGCAGATAACTTCCTAATCCTTTTTGGTAATTTTTATATCTTAAGCTCTGAGCACCATACGCTTTCGAGATTTCACGGCTTACATCCACCTTAGTGGCAACCCATGTCCCGTTATAAACCTTACCATCACGTTCCAATCTGATTTTTCCAGCATTGTCGCCATCTGACGTGATGATGGCCCGGCCGAGCGTCTGATGGCCATCCAGCGATTGTAAGTTTGTCTCGTGTACACATGCCAAAAGTGAACAAGATAAAGCAGTTACTAATAATTTACGCATACATCACCCCTTGTTTTGAATAATTTTGTGAATTATCTCTTTTTAACCTTAAGGAAATCTTAACGTTATTTTCTTATTTGGACATTATTTGCTAACTGTAAAGTTTCATCAAACAAAAAAATTCACCAATGAACTATTCACCTCTAGCACTCTCAAAGCGAGAGTGCTAATATATGCATGCCTGTTTAATTGGCTATAGGAGGAAAAAAACTGAATGAGTAACGCATTAACATTACCGGCATTAACCGCAATTGATAGCGTAGAACATTATGCGCGGGCAATTAAGGCATATCCAATTCTGTCAGCAGAGGAAGAGTATGCGCTTGCTGTTAAGTTTAAAAAGGAAAATGATTTAGAAGCTGCTCGCCAGCTTGTTGTATCGCACCTGCGTTTGGTCGCGAGTATTGCGCGTGGCTACATTGGCTACGGTTTACCGCAAGCTGACCTCATTCAAGAAGGCAACATTGGCCTGATGAAAGCGGTAAAACGTTTTGACCCAGACCGCGGTGTTCGCTTGGTTTCGTTTGCCATGCATTGGATTAAAGCAGAAATGCACGAATACATCGTGCGTAACTGGCGCTTGGTTAAAATTGCCACCACCAAGGCACAACGTAAATTATTCTTTAATTTACGTAGCATGCGCACAGGCTTAAATACGCTACAGCCGAAAGAAGTCGCGCACATTGCCAAAACGTTAAACGTTAAGCCTGAAGAAGTGCTTGAGATGGAAGCCCGTTTAAATGGCCATGAAATTTCACTTGAGGCTGACCATGACGATGACAGCGATGAGCATTACAGCCCCATCGCTTATTTACAAGATGAAAGCCTAGAGCCTTCTGATGCATTACAGGCAAAACAAGCAGAAATTGCTGAAACCACTGGTTTAGCGCAAGCCCTGCAAAGTTTGGATGCGCGTAGCCGCCGTGTGGTTGAAGCGCGCTGGTTACAAGATGCTGGTGGTCAAACCCTGCATGAATTGGCTGATGAGTTTGGTGTGTCGGCGGAACGTATTCGCCAAATTGAGCAAAAAGCCATGCAAAAAATGAAAACCTTGATGCTGGCAAGCCAATAATCAAATCCATTATCTGCACTCTAAAAATCATAAAGGCTGCAATTGCAGCCTTTATTTTTTGCATTTAATGCTTATCCAAAATCAAGTTAAAACTTGCTTAAATTAACCCCAACCTTTTTGATGCCTCTGCGAGCCTTTATTTACAAGGCTCGCAGGGCAGTATTTTTTTCTCGGCAATATTTAGCTTAAAATTTGTGTGATTTCTGAGCTAAAATAACCCTATCATTTCGGATTTAAGCCGCTACCGCTTCCTCAACTTCGGCCTCAAATGCCAGCGCGTTTTTCATGTGCATGCGCAACACTTGCAAATCATCCAACTGCGCTTGAATACTTTTTTCAATCGTTTCTAATTCTAAAATACGGTCTTCTAAAGTATCCGTCGCTTTGTAGATACGTTTAATACTTTCTAAGCGGCGACGCAATTGCAATTGGTGCTCGCGCACTTGCGATTCCATGGGCGCAATGACGGCTTTTAACCAATTTTCAATGTCGCGGTTGGCCACTTCAAACACATGAATCACACGACTTGCCAGCGTTTCAAAGAATTTGCTGGTAAGTGTCATTTTTTCATTGGCAATCATATTAAAGGTGGTATTGAATTGCTCTTTGTAAGCACGTTCCAATTTTGCCAATTCTTTTTGATAGCGCAAGGTTGAAAATGCCGGTGGCTCCGTTTTACGCAGACCGTGATCTTTCGAAAACTTATCGTACATCACGTCCATCATTTTTTTGATTTCTTCAATTTGCGCATCTGATGAAATCAAGCGCGTTCTCAATTCACTGAAGAAATTATCCATTGAGCCACGAATGGTTTTGGTAAAGTTTGCTGCCACCATGGTTTCACGCGTGGTGTGCACGTGTGTTTTGAGCGCTTCCATGCCGAGCAAGGTGAATAAGCGGTTGGTATGTTGCGAGAAAATACTGCGTAGTGCCTGAAAGCGTTGTAGCCCTTTTTCAAAGTTTTCTTTGTCGACTTTCACTTTGTTCATCATGTGTTCAACGACATCTTCATTTTTGCCGCGTAAGCCACGTAATTCATTCAACTGCTCAACAATGCCAGATAAACGCGCATCAACAATCATGTTTGAATTTGAAATTAAGTCTTCAACTTCATTTTGCGTATTGTCACGCACAATTTCTTTTTTGGACGGAATCAACTCGTCTGATAAGGCTTTTTCTAACTCAAGAATACGGCTCTTTTCAAGCAATGCCGCATCATTGTGAATTTTAGCAAGCAAGCCGCGTTGCGCAGAAACAGGGAATATTTGCGTAGTTTCTAAGCCCAGCAATTCAGCACTGGTTTTAATCTGCTTGGTAAGTTCGGTCTGAATGTCTTTTTCGTTCTTTAATTCATCCCAAAGACCATCAATTTTATTAAGTACCGCTAAACGGCCTTTTTGTTTCCAGCGCGTGCCGCTGATATATTGGCGCCACACATCAATTTCAGATTTTGTCACGCCTGTATCGGCACCCAAAATAAATAATACCGCATGCGCATTGGGCAACATGTTAAGCGTTAATTCTGGTTCGGTACCGATTGCGTTTAAACCCGGTGTATCTAATATTACCAAGCCTTGCTCAAGCAACGGGTGTGGAAAATTGATAATCGCATAACGCCAGCATGGCACGTCAATGGTGCCATCTTTATTGATATTAAGTGCGTCATCCGCGCTGTTTGGATCAAACAGGCCGTATTTTTCCGCTTCTTCTAGCGTAACCGCTTTAGTATTGCTCACCTCTTTAAATGCGGTGACCATGCTATCGTTATTTTCCACATCAAACTTAGCCACCACCCATTCATCTGGGTAGCGTTTATATTCTGTGGTTGTAGCATCTGACAACCTTGTTTCAATCGGCAACATCATGATTGAGGTCGGTTTAGACTTGTCGTACAGCAGCTCAGTTGGGCACATCGTCGTACGCCCGGCGCTTGAAGGTAATAGCCGCTTTCCATAGCCTGCAAAGAAAATGGCGTTAATCAGCTCAGACTTACCGCGTGAGAATTCAGCCACAAATGCAACATTAAGCTTATCTTCACGCAATCTTTCCAGCAATTGCGCAATGCGTTGGTCGCATTGTGAGTCGTTGAGCTCCTGCTCATTAAGCCAGCTTCGATAATCACAAATAGTATCAACAAGGGCTTTACGCCACTCTGAATATACCGCAAATTGATGTGCTAACTTATTTTCTGACATAACAATCCTTAAAACTTTTACACTTAATATAACTTTATCATGGTTTATTGAATAATCAAATAAATCAATCAATTATTGCCGACTTCTAAAATAAAATTCAGATAAGCGGTTGTATTTAATCTATGAGCGGTCAAACATGACCAAAAGTGAGTCATTATCGACACAGAATCAAGGTTTTTGTATGGCGCCAAACTTGCAAACTTATGGAAGCTAGCCCGCACATTCTGTTATCATTTCTACTTTAAATTGCACGGTTTTACATGTGAAATAATGAGCGGTCTTACACAACATTCCCCACGCCCCATCGACATTCGCCTGCATCAGGCGTCTCGATTACTAGAGATTAAATTCGACAACCATACAGAATGCCAATTGTCTTGCGAATTTTTGCGCGTCTATTCCCCCTCTGCCGAAGTGCGCGGCCATGGCCACGGCCAAGAAGTGCTACAAACGGGTAAAGAAGAGGTCAATATTACCAACATCGAACCTGTGGGTAATTATGCGGTCAAGCTTACATTCTCTGATGGCCATAATACTGGCTTGTACTCTTGGGATTATTTGTACGAGTTAGCCCAAAATTACGAAGCCCTTTGGTTGGAATATTTAGGTAAGTTAAGTGTGGCAGGCATTCAACGTCAAAGCACTTAAAAAAATATGGAATATTTGAAATGACGACAGAACACGACAGCAATCAGCAGACTCACTTTGGCTTTAAGACGGTGCATGAAGCCGAAAAAGCCCAAAAAGTCGGCGAAGTTTTTCATTCAGTGGCGAGTAAATATGACCTCATGAATGACGTGATGTCGGCAGGCTTACATCGCAGTTGGAAACGCTTTGCGGTAGAAGTCAGCGGCGTGAAAACAGGCGATAAAGTATTGGATATCGCGGGCGGAAGCGGAGATTTATCTAAGCTATTCGCAAAAAAAGTGGGCGTTGGTTTACCTCAAAACGCGGGGCAAGTCATTCTCACCGATATCAACGCCTCAATGTTGGGTGTTGGCCGTGACCGCATGCTGGATGCAGGGTTGAATGTGCCGGCACTGCAATGTGATGCTGAAAAACTGCCTTTTCCTGACCAGTATTTTGATTGTGTGATTGTTGCCTTTGGTTTGCGTAATATGACGCATAAAGAAGTGGCCTTAGCCGAAATGCAGCGCGTACTTAAAGTGGGTGGCCGGCTATTAGTGCTTGAATTCTCAAAAGTGTGGCAGCCCTTGAGCAAAATCTATGATGCATATTCATTCAAGTTATTGCCGCTCATGGGCAAAATTTTTGCCAAAGATGCCGAGAGTTATCAGTACCTTGCTGAGTCGATTCGCATGCACCCCGACCAAGAAACTTTAAAACAAATGATGACTGACGTAGGGTTTTTTAAAGTGGATTACTACAATCTTGCAGCAGGCGTCGTAGCGCTGCACAAAGGCTATAAAACCTGATGCTGAAACAACTTTCCACGCGTTTATTGCAGCACCTCATTGCACAAAATAGTTGGGCGAATGCGCTGTTGCACCCCTATGCTGGGCAATCCGTGCGCATCAATATTGGCTTAATCTCGCCAACGGTAGTTATTTTAGAAGATGGCAGTTTAGCCATGGCGGGCGACACCAACACACCCGAGGCAACAGTGACCATTCCGCCTAGCTTGTTACTGCGCCTGCTTGCCAAAGATGAAACAGCAAAAAACCAAATCCAAATCACTGGCGACACCCATTTAGCCACCGAACTTGCTAAAGTGTTTGCCCATATGCGCTGGGATTATGAAGACGATTTAAGCAAGGTAGTGGGTGATATTCCAGCCTATAAAATCGCAGATTTTGGCCGCAGTGCAGTGGGTTCAATTAAAGACACCAGCACTAACCTTGCTGAAATGCTGAGCGAATATTGGCAGGAAGAAATGCCAGTCATTGCCAAAATACGCCATGTGGCGCAGTTTAATAGCGAAGTTGACACATTACGCGCCGATGTTGCGCGCTTTGAAAAAAAATTACGCAAACTAGAAAAAACGCTAGCCAACCCCGCCAACGATCAACCCGAAACTCAACACTCTTAATTACATGATGCGCATTTTTCGGCTGTTCTATATTATTTTTATTGCCTTACGCTTTAGTCTGGATGACCTGGTACTTAGCCACACCAAGCTCAAACCGCTACAAAACGTGATTCGTATTTTATTATTTTGGCGCAATACAAAAAAACCACGTGGTGAGCGCTTACGCCTAGCGCTGGAAGCACTGGGGCCAATTTTTGTAAAGTTTGGGCAAATGCTCTCAACCCGTCGCGACTTATTACCGCTCGACATCGCCGACGAACTCGCAAAACTGCAAGACCAAGTGCCGCCCGTTGCATTTACCGAAATTGAAGCCGTCATACATGAAGCGTTTGGTTTGCCGCTGAATCAGGTGTTTTCTGAGTTTGAGACCACCGCTATTGCCAGCGCATCTGTGGCGCAAGTGCATTTTGCGCATTTAATGGACGGCACACCGGTGGCGGTTAAAGTGTTGCGGCCAGGCATTGCTAAGACCATTCAACATGATTTAGAACTACTCGATACAGGCGCTTGGTTGCTGCAAGCCTTATCCACCGAGGGCAAACGCTTAAAGCCACGTGAAATTGTGGCTGAATTTGCCGAGCATACCCACAGCGAACTCGATTTAACCTTAGAGGCTGCCAATTGCACGCGGCTCGCGGCTAATTTTACTGATAAAAAATTACTGATTCCTGCCGTACATTGGGATTGGTGCCGCCAACAGGTGATGGTGATGCAGCGCATGGTGGGCACGCCGATTAGTAAAATTGAAGAACTGCGCGCCAAAGGGATTGATATTGCAAAACTCGCGCATGATGGTGTAGAAATATTTTTCACCCAAGTGTTTCGCGATGGTTTTTTTCATGCCGACATGCATCCTGGCAACATTCAGGTAGCAACAGACGGCGAATATAAAGGCCGCTACATCGCGCTTGATTTTGGCATTATGGGCACGCTCTCCGATAACGATAAATATTACCTTGCGCGTAATTTCTTGGCATTTTTTAACCGCGATTACCGCGATGTGGCCGTCGCGCATATTGAATCTGGCTGGGTACCAAAAGACACCAACGTAGAAGCCTTAGAAACCGCGGTGCGCGCCATTTGCGAACCAATTTTCAACAAGCCGCTAAAAGACATATCTTTTGGTCGCACGTTATTAAGCTTATTTCAAATGTCGCGCAAATTTGGCGTGGTGATTCAGCCACAGCTAGTAATGCTGCAAAAAACTTTGCTGAATATTGAAGGACTAGGCCGCGATTTAGACCCCAATATTGACCTGTGGCAGACCGCCAAACCTTTTCTAAAACGCTGGATGAGCGAACAAATTGGCTGGCGTAGCGTTGCAAATACCGTCAAAAAAGAACTGCCATTTATTGTCAAAAATCTACCGCAAATGCCGCGCTTGGTGCATCAATTTTTGCAACAACAAACGCATGCAGAGCAAGAAGCGCCTATGCGAGCGGCCTTGGATGCCCTAATTAAAGTACAAGAAAAACAAGCGCGCTGGCAAAAGCGGCTGACTTTTGCGCTCCTGATTTTAATCGCGTTGCAAATTGCCTCTTTTGTACTGCATTAACCGCGTATTTTCGCCAAATTTTTTACAGTAAACTTCTATTTAAACATCGCAAATTTATCGTAAAAATGCCTGACATTAACTACAACCCTTTTAACCTTCCCTGCAGGCCTTATAAATAAAGGCTCACAGGGCGGCGATTTTTTCTCGAGCGCTGTTTGCCATGGTGTTAACAAGTTATAATGCAGTTAGTTCGTGCATTTATTTTTAGTTTTTCAGCCCAATTTACTTGTGCACTTGAAAGATGATTCGATGATACAAAAAGAAGAATAATTCAATTCGCGCTGCTCAGTGCCAACATGTTTATGCTAAACGCACACGCAACTGAAATTTTAGTCCCTGCGTACTTTTATCCCTCGAGCGACCCAAATTTAAGTTTTTGGGATGAAATGACGGCTGCAGCCAGCCAAGGTGTTGGCATTACTGCCATTATGAACCCCAATAGCGGGCCGAGTACTGCGGAAAATAGCGACTACACCAACGCTGTAAGCACTTTTCGTGCTGCAGGTGGCAAAGTGATTGGCTACGTGCCGACGGGGTATGGTGCGCGTGATGCGAGCTTAGTGCTGGCCGATGTGAGCGCCTATAAAAGTTTTTATCAGATTGACGGCATTTTTTTAGATGAAATGCACAACATTGCAAGTGAACTTACCTATTATGAAAGCTTGCGAACAGGCATTTCAGGCATTGATGTCAACTACAAAGTGTTTGGCAACGCTGGCACGAATACGCTAGAAGACTATTTGCAGACGGCTGATGTGCTGGTCACGTTTGAAAATCAAACGGGCTACACCGCATACGCGCCCGATCCTTGGACAGGCAACTACACAGCCAATCGCTTTGCGCACTTGCTTTACAACGTTGGCACGGCGGCTGACATGCAAGCGGCTATTACGCTCGCCGCAAGCCGCAATGTGGGCTACATTTACGTGACCAATGACAATGGCGCTAACCCGTGGGATACGCTACCCAGCTATTGGAATGCCGAAGTTACCGCTGTTTCTGCTGTGCCAGAGCCTGAAACTTATGGCATGATGTTGCTGGGTTTGGGCTTAATCGGCTGGCAATATAAGCGCAGAAATGCACTAAAAACATCCGATTAACTTTAACGCTTTTGGCAATGCGCGCAAAAAAACGTAGAGCGTTGCCCTAAACGAATACACTGAATGGGTTTTGCGCAGACTTTACAAGGTTCATCGGTGCGGCCGTATACAAAATATTCTTGCTGAAAATAACCGGGGTTGCCATCGGTACCAAAAAAATCTCGCAGGCTGCTGCCACCCGCATTCAGCGCATCCTGCAAGGTGTTTTTGATTTCTGTCACTAAGCGTTCACACTGTTTTAAACTCAAATTTTTTGCTGGAGTTTCAGGGTGAATGCGCGCGCGAAATAACGATTCACTGGCATAAATATTGCCAACGCCCACTACCACGTGGCCATCCATTACGGCATTTTTTATTGCAAGCGATTTACTGCTAAGGGTTTGGTGCAGATATTTGGCATTAAAGCTGGCCTCTAACGGTTCTGGGCCAAGCTGATTCAGCAACGCATGGTCATTCGTTTGATTATCCAACCACAGCACTGCGCCAAAACGACGCGGGTCGCGTAGCCGCAATACCTGTGCATCGCTAAATTGAATATCAAAATGGTCGTGTTTTTCTGGCGGATAATGGCGGTCTAGTAGCTGAATGCGGCCAGACATGCCCAAATGTAGTAATAGCGTACCCGTATCAAACGCGCACAAAATATATTTTGCACGGCGGGTAAGGTTGTGCAAGGTTTGATGTGGCAGTGTTTGCATTAAATGCTGCGGAATTGGCCAACGCAAGGTTGGGTGGCGTATTTCCACCGCTTGCACCACTTTGCCAAGTAGCGGCAACAAGCCTAAGCGCGTGGTTTCAACCTCTGGCAGTTCAGGCATTGGCCGTTATTGCCGACTTAATCGCTAGGCAAGTTAATCGGTGGGTTTAGCATGGTAAAGCCAACATCCGATTGAAAATTGTAAATCAGACCTTCATCAGGGCGCGCCAATACTAAATCGGGTGACTCTTGCAGTTTATCAAAATGCACTCTGCTACCATCGGCCAATTTAATTTCTAGTGATGGATATTTTGCTTTTGGGTCTGGTGTATAAAACTCAACAGATTTCGCCGCAGTTTTCACCCATGAAAACTCCAGCCACTCATTTAACTCATCCTGTTGCGGTTTTGCTGCTGGAATGGAAACTTTCCATTTACCCTCCACCAAGTCCACATTGAGCTTTGTTTCTTCCCATTGCTCTAGGCGACTCAAGTCAAAACCAGCCACTTTTTCAGTGGGCTTTAATGGCGCTTTATCAATGAGTTCAATGACTTGCGTGGTGGCCGCCTCGGCATAGGCATTGTCAATCAAGTAGACTGCATTTTCAAGCAGCACGTATTGCGCATCGTTAATCGGGTTATGGGTACCAAAAATAAAGCGTGCCACTGATTGGTCAGCACGAATCAACTTTAATTGTAATTTAGGGTTGGTTAAGCCAAATTTTTCTAAACTGGCGGTGTCGGCACTGTCTACCAGCACTTTTTCTTTTGATCTTGCTGCAATAATGGACAAAATACGCGCCACTGCATTTTGGTCAGCGCGCGCTTTGGTGGGGGCTGTTAAGCGCCAAAAACCATCAACCTTAGCAAACGTCACAGGGGCTTTGGTGGGTGGTTCTACACTGATGGCGGTAAATTCTGCCAGCTTGTAATTAGAGAGTTCATAGACTTCCGCTTGTTGCACGTTTTCCTTGGGGCGCAGATATAAAAACGCCACCAAACTAGCGACCGCACACAACAATACCAAATTCAATAACCAACGTTTTTTCATGCTTGACCTTTAATCTAAATAACCAAAATGAATTGGCTTAAAAAAGTTAAATTGAGCCGCTAAAACTCTCGAGAAAAATTTTCTGCCCTGCAAGCCTTTATTTATAAGGCTCGCAGGGCATCGAAAAAGGTTGTGCTGTAAAACAGCGTATTTCAACATGCAATTTAGACGTATTGTTAGACGTATTGAATGTTGAATTTTAATTAGGCTTTTCTACGTTTCCACCAGAAGTAAAATCCAGCAATCATCATGCCGATGGGGAAAAAGAATTGAAAGCCATGAAACACGGTCCACGCCACCAAGCGACCTGTATCAGAATCAGGAATCGTCACATTGATGTCTTTTAACGGCATTGGCTGAATGGTAATAAGGTTGTCATCGCCTGACAGCCAGTTAACAATATTCACGCCTAAATCGAGGTTGCCACCATTGGTAATAAAGGTGTTGGATAAAAAGTTTGCGTTCCCCATCACCACCACGCGTTGGCCTTTTTTGCCGTAAATACGCTCAAGGGCTACGCCGATATTGATGGGCCCGCGCTTGTCAGTTTTTTCATTGAATTTTGGTTTGGCGTCTTTAGCCAATTTATCTGCCGTAAGCCAGCCATTGGGCGCCACTTCTACCAAATTGCTAACTTTCCAGCCATTTTCATCTGTGCCTTTGGCTGTGACCTGATGCGCCTCAGGAAACAAAGTCCGCAACATAAAATTAGTGGTAATCGGATGCTCGCCATACAAACTGGCAAACGCCACACGCGCATCTGCACCATATTGGGCAGAGGCCATATCCAGCGCTATGCCAGGGGATACTTGCATGCCCAAATATTCTGCCACTTGGTCTAAACCGCGCAAATTATTGTCGTCCAGCAACCAAAGCAAATTGCCGCCGCTTTCAAGATAGGTCTTGATTTTTTTGGCTTCAATTTCTGATACATCTACTTGCGGGCTGGCAATCACCAGCATCGCACCGTTACTTGGCACGGCTTGGGCAATGGTCAAATCTGGGTTGGCAAATTTAAAGCCTTTTTTCTCGAGCTGCTTACCAAATTCACCAAGATCATGATTTTTAACACCCAGCAAATTACGCTCGCCATGACCGTCTAAAAACATCACTGGCTGCTGACTTGTCCGCGAT
>JAKQTB010000195.1 GCA_029569495.1 Pseudomonadota bacterium
AAAACCGACAAAGGCACCGCGATTTTCCGTTTACAAGACCACACTGACCGTTTATTCCGCAGCGCGCATATTTTGCAAATGAAAATGCCGTTTGATAAAGCCACCATCAGCGAAGCACAACGTGCTGCGGTGCGTGATAACAATTTAGAATCTGCCTATATTCGCCCAATGGCATTTTATGGTGCTGAAGCGATGGGCATTTCCGCCAAGACACTCAGCACGCATGTGATTTGTGCGGCTTGGAGTTGGGGCGCGTATATGGGCGAAGAAGCAATTACTAAAGGGATTCGCGTTAAAACATCGTCATTTTCACGTCACCACGTAAACATTACCATGTGTAAAGCCAAAGCCAATGGCAACTACATGAACAGCATTTTAGCACACCAAGAAGCCGCGCAAGATGGCTACCAAGAAGCATTATTGCTAGATGTAGACGGCTTTGTGGCAGAAGGCTCAGGCGAAAATATTTTTATCGTACGCAAAGGCAAACTTTATACGCCAGATTTAACCAGCGCGCTTGAAGGCATTACCCGCGACACCATTGTTACACTCGCAAAAGAATTAGGCATTGAAGTGATTGAAAAACGCATTACGCGCGATGAAGTGTACGGCGCAGATGAAGCGTTCTTTACCGGCACAGCGGCTGAAGTCACCCCAATTCGCGAGCTGGATAACCGCGCCATTGGCACAGGCGTGCGCGGTGAGATCACTGAAAAACTGCAAAGTTTGTACTTTGATGTGGTTAAAGGCAAATCGGCTAAACATGCGCATTGGTTGACGCTGGTATAAACATTGGCGCCCACCGTTTTTCGTGAAGGTGCTTTTCGCTTCTTTTTCTTTTCACGAGAAGAGTTGCGTATTCACATTCACGTGGCGCATACAGATGGTGAAGCAAAATTTTGGCTGGAACCCACCATTGAACTAGCGTTGAGCAAAGGTTTAAATAGCAAGCAAGTGAACGAAGCGTTAATATTGGTGCAACAACACCGCGAGGAGATACTCAATGCTTGGCAAGCACACTTCGGGCAATAATATTTCACAAGTGAATACTTCAGCGATTGAAGTTTCATTGGTATCAAGCCAAGGATTTTGGTTGCTCATAGAAAATGAAGAGCTTTTTTTAGCTTATGCCGATTTTCCATGGTTTAAAAAAGCCACCATTGAGCAAATCACAAATATTGTACACCCGAGTGCTAACCATCTTTATTGGCCAAGTTTAGATATAGATTTATCCGTTGAATCAATACGTAACCCTAAAGAGTTTCCTCTTATATCAAAAGTGAAAACACATTAACTATGTCTGACACCAAAGAAATTGAAGTCACCGCCAAAGATTTACCGCTACACTGCCCGACCGATGCCGTTGCACAATGGTCATCACACCCTCGCGTGTTTTTGGACGTAACGGCTACCGGTAAAGTGGCTTGCCCTTACTGCGGTACAAAATATAAACTAAAAGCGGGCGAACACGTTAAGCAGCATTAACGCCTCAATTTAGCTCATCTTCTTTAACGCTGCCCTGCAAGCCTTTATTTATAAGGCTTGCAGGGCAGCGTTTTTCTCTCGACATTACAACTGGCATCTAAAAACGAATTTACATGTAAACAATACTGACTAAATTCGGCCAACCGTTACACTTTTCCCCCATAACGCACCCATAATTTTTTCTGCATTTTCAGCTTCGCTGTTCGTCCAAAACGTCACTTCCGCAGGCCGAGTTTTCGTTGTGATCAACTGACCTTCTGCCAATTGGCGTTTGAGTTGTTGTGCCACTGCAGCGCCGGTGTCAATTAACGTGACATGTTCTCCAACCACTTCGCGTATCGCTGCTTTTACAAAGGGGTAATGCGTACAGCCCAGCACGATGGTGTCAGCCCCTTCAGTCAGTAATGGCGCGCAATATTGTTGAATCAGTGCTTTGGTATTTTCGTTATGTAGTTCGCCGCGCTCCACGCATTCCACCAAGCCTGTGCAGCCTTGCGTCACTACTTTTACATTGCGGCCATAACTTTCAAGTAACGCGGCAAATTGCGCACTTTTAAGTGTGCCAACGGTGGCCAGCACGCCGATAACGCCATTTTTGCTCGCGCTAGCGGCAGGTTTAACGGCTGGCTCCATGCCAATAATGGGAATGGTATATTTTTGACGCATCGCATCTATGGCGGC
>JAKQTB010000214.1 GCA_029569495.1 Pseudomonadota bacterium
GAAATGGTAATGCCAGGCGACAACGTATCAATCACCGTAACATTGATTGCTCCGATTGCGATGGAAGATGGTTTACGCTTCGCGATTCGTGAAGGTGGCCGTACCGTTGGTGCTGGCGTGGTCGCTAAAATCATCGAGTAAATATTATTAATTAAACGACAGGCTTAAGTCTGTCGTTTCGCTCTTTATAAGGAAAAATCATGGCAGCTCAAAAAATTCGTATTCGCTTAAAGGCATTTGATTATCGCTTAATCGATCAATCTGCTCAGGAAATTGTTGAAACTGCTAAACGCACTGGCGCAGTGGTGAAGGGGCCGGTGCCCCTTCCTACACGCATAGAGCGTTTTGACATTTTGCGTTCACCGCACGTAAACAAAACCTCACGCGACCAATTCGAAATTCGCACCCACCAACGTTTAATGGATATTGTAGATCCAACCGATAAAACGGTAGATGCTCTGATGAAGTTGGATTTGCCAGCTGGTGTAGATGTAGAAATCAAGTTGTAATATTTTAAGCAGTAAAATGTAGTTGTAAATAAAACTGAGGTTCGGTATAATCCGGCCTCTTTCACAGAAGTCGGTCAATTGTAATCGGCTTTTTAACTAAATAATAAGGATACGATCATGAGCTTAGGGCTTATTGGTCGCAAGGTGGGTATGACCCGCGTGTTTACTGAGGATGGCGCAAGCATCCCAGTAACCGTGTTGGAAGTTGTACCCAACCGTGTGACACAGATCAAGACAATTGCTAGCGACGGCTACACCGGCCTTCAAGTTGCTTATGGCGAGCGTCGTGCAAGCCGCATCAATAAAGCACTGACTGGGCATTATGCTAAGTCGGGTTCAGCTGCAGGTGCTGGTATTCAGGAATTTTCAGTGACTGGTGATGTTTTAGCCAATTACGCTGCAGGTGCAAGTATCACAGTTGATATTTTCCAAGCAGGTCAAATGGTTGATGTTACTGGTACTTCATTAGGTAAGGGCTTTGCTGGTGCAATCAAACGTCACCACTTTAGTTCAAACCGCGCCTCTCACGGTAACTCACGCTCACACAACGTGCCAGGTTCTATCGGTATGGCGCAAGATCCGGGTCGTGTATTCCCTGGTAAGCGTATGCCTGGTCACCTAGGTGCAGTTAAAGTTACAACACAAAACCTAGAAATTGTGCGTGTTGATGCAGAGCGCAACCTATTGTTGATTAAAGGTGCAATCCCTGGCTCTAAGGGCGGCGATGTTGTTGTTCGCCCAGCTATTAAGGCTAAAGCTACAAAGGCCCAAGGGGGAGCTAAATAATGGAACTTAAATTAATAGACAAAAATGGCAAAGCTGCTAAAAAAGGCGTGACTGTATCCGACGATACATTTGGTCGCGAATTTAATGAAGCTTTAGTTCATCAAGTTGTTGTTGCTTATATGGCAAATGCTCGCACTGCAACGCGCGCGCAAAAAGGCCGTGATACTGTGGCTCATACTACGCATAAACCTTATGCTCAAAAGGGTACAGGTAACGCGCGTTCAGGTATGACATCAAGCCCTATTTGGCGTGGAGGTGGACGTGCATTCCCTAATTCACCTAATGAAAAT
Organism: Pseudomonadota bacterium; assembly: GCA_029569495.1. Classification (GTDB taxonomy): domain Bacteria; phylum Pseudomonadota; class Gammaproteobacteria; order Burkholderiales; family Methylophilaceae; genus Methylotenera. The sequence continues at coordinate 1,586 of JAKQTB010000214.1, forward strand.
TTTAGTCACAAAGTAAACCGTAAGGCTTACCGTGCTGGTATGCAAACAATCCTTTCTGAATTAGTTCGTCAAGAACGCTTGAATGTGGTTGAAGAGTTTGCAGTTGCAACACCAAAAACTAAAGCTTTGGCTGAAAAAATCAAAGGCATGGGTTACGAAGGCGCTGTATTAGTGCTGACTGATAGTTTTGATGAGAACTTATATCTATCTTCACGTAACTTAATTAACGTTATGGTGGTAGAGGCTCAGTACGCTGACCCTGTTAGCTTAGTGCGTTTCCCAACTGTTGTGGCGACTGCTGCTGCAGTGAAGAAACTTGAGGAGATGTTAGCATGATGACCGCTATGACTAAAACTCAAGATCGCTTGTTGCAAGTAATCTTAGCACCACAAATCACTGAGAAGGCGACTTATATTGCTGATAAGCATCAGCAAATCGCATTCATCGTACGTACTGATGCAACTAAACCGGAAATTAAAGCTGCAGTTGAGCTTGTTTTCAAGGTTGAGGTAGATAGTGTTGCAGTGATCAATGTAGGTGGAAAAACGAAGCGCGCTGGCAAAAGTATGGGCAAGCGTAAAGACTGGAAGAAAGCTTATGTAAGCTTGAAACCAGGTCAAGAAATTAACTTTGCAGCAGCCGAATAAGGAGAGAAGATATGGCATTAGTTAAAGTCAAACCAACTTCCCCTGGCCGTCGTGGTGTTTTAAAGGTTGTAACGCCTGATTTATACAAAGGTAAACCTCACGCTCCGCTGTTGGAAAGTCAAAGTAGAAACGCTGGCCGTAATAACAACGGTCGCATTACAACGCGTCACCAAGGTGGTGGTCATAAACAACATTACCGTTTAATTGACTTCCGTCGCAATAAAACTGGTATTCCAGCGACAGTTGAACATATTGAATATGATCCAAACCGTACAGCACACATTGCTTTGCTATGTTATGCAGATGGTGAGCGTCGTTACATTATTGCACCACGTGGCGTATCAGCTGGTATGCAATTAATCAGTGGATCAGAAGCACCTATTAAAGTAGGTAATGCAATGCCACTACGTAATATCCCAGTGGGTAGCACAATTCATTGTATCGAATTGCAACCTGGTAAAGGTGCACAAATTGCTCGTTCAGCAGGTACATCAGTACAGTTGCTAGCACGTGAAGGCGCTTATGCTCAATTACGTTTGCGTTCAGGTGAAGTTCGCCGCGTTCACGTAGATTGCATGGCAACTTTAGGTGAAGTGGGTAACGAAGAGCATTCATTACGTTCAATCGGTAAAGCTGGTGCAATGCGCTGGCGTGGTGTTCGCCCAACCGTTCGCGGTGTGGTAATGAACCCGGTTGATCACCCACACGGTGGTGGTGAAGGTCGTACAGCTGCAGGTATGAATCCGGTGAGCCCATGGGGTGTTAAAACTAAGGGTTATCGTACACGTAGTAGTAAACGTACAGATAATATGCGTATTAGTCGTCGTCCGAGAGGCGTAAGGTAATTTATGGCACGTTCACTTAAAAAAGGCCCATTTATTGATGGTCATTTGGCTAAAAAAGTAGAAGTTGCGGCAGCAAGTCGCGACCGTAAACCAATTAAGACTTGGTCACGTCGTTCTACAATTTTCCCAGATTTTATTGGTCTTACTATTGCAATTCATAATGGTAAGCAACACATTCCAGTGTTGATTTCTGAAAACATGGTAGGTCACAAACTTGGCGAATTCGCGTTAACGCGCACATTCAAAGGGCATGCAGCCGACAAGAAAGCTAAGCGGTAGGAGTTGATGATGCAAGTATCAGCAATATTAAAAGGAGTTCACCTCTCTCCACAAAAAGCTAGATTGGTGGCAGACCTTGTTCGTGGCAAGAAGGTAGATCATGCGTTAAACATTTTGAATTTTACGCCTAAAAAGGGTGCTGAGATTATCAAAAAAGTTGTTGAGTCTGCAATCGCTAATGCCGAACATAACAATGGGGCCGATATTGATGAGTTGAAGGTTACTTCAATTTACGTTGATAAAGGCATTGTGCTTAAACGTATTCGCCCACGTGCAAAAGGTCGTGCGGGTCGTATTACTAAACCAACCTGTCACATTCATGTGACAGTCGGTAACTAAGGGATCATCATGGGTCAGAAAATTCATCCAATTGGTTTCCGTCTGAGTGTTCAAAAAAACTGGGCCTCACGTTGGTATGCCAATAGCAAAAACTTTCCTGCAATGTTGCAAGGCGACATTAAGGTGCGTGAGTTTTTGAATAAAAAATTAGCGAGTGCTGCAGTAAGTCGTATTTTGATTGAGCGTCCAGCTAAGAACGCAAAAATCACTATATTCAGCGCTCGTCCAGGAGTGGTTATTGGTAAGAAAGGTGAGGACATTGAGTCTTTACGTACATCTTTACAGGGTTTAATGGGCGTACCAGTTCATTTGAACATTGAAGAAGTTCGTAAACCAGAACTTGATGCTACTTTGATCGCTCAATCAATCGCTCAACAACTTGAAAAACGCGTGATGTTTCGTCGTGCCATGAAGCGTGCGATGCAGAACGCAATGCGTTTAGGTGCTCAAGGTATTAAAATCATGAGCTCAGGTCGTTTGAATGGTATCGAAATTGCACGTACTGAATGGTACCGTGAAGGTCGTGTGCCGCTTCATACATTGCGCGCTGACATTGATTATGGCGTCGCTGAAGCATCGACAACCTATGGCATTATTGGTATTAAGGTGTGGGTATTTAAGGGAGAAATTTTCCCTTCTAATGTTCAAGCGCCTATAGGTGCAACAACAACCCCAGTGGATGAGCCAGAGAAAAAAGTAAGAAAGCCGAGGGCTAAAGATGCTACAACCGTCTAGACAAAAATATCGTAAGATGCAAAAAGGCCGTAACAAAGGCATTGCAACTACGGGTAATAAAGTAAGTTTTGGTGATTTTGGTTTGAAAGCAGTTGGCCGTGGCCGTTTAACTGCACGTCAAATTGAAGCTGCGCGTCGCGTGATGACTCGTCACATTAAACGTGGTGGTCGTGTATGGATTCGCATTTTCCCAGATCAACCAATTTCTAAAAAACCTGCTGAAGTACGTATGGGTAACGGTAAAGGTAGTACAGAGTACTACGTCGCTCAAATCCAACCAGGTAAGATGTTATACGAGATGGACGGCGTGAGCGAAGAGCTTGCGCGTGAAGCGTTCCGTTTGGCTGCTGCTAAGTTGCCAATTGAAACGACATTCATGACGCGTCAAATCGGCAGTTAAGGAAGGTACGCTAATATGAAAGCAACCGATTTAAGAGCAAAAAGCGTTGAAGAGCTGAATGCAGAATTGATTGAATTGCGCCGTGCGCAATTTTCACTTCGCATGCAAGTGGCAACTCAGCAATTATCTAAAGTAGATCAGCTAGGTAAGGTACGCAAAGATGTAGCACGCGTTAAGCTTGTGTTAGCTGAGAAAGCGAAACAGGCATAATCATGACTGAAACGACTAAAGTAGTGCGTAGCCTCACTGGCCGCGTTGTAAGCGACAAAATGGATAAAACTGTTACAGTTTTGGTTGAACGTAAAGTTAAACATCCATTGATTGGTAAAGTTGTTCGCCAATCTAAAAAGTTTCATGCACATGATGAAACGAATAGCTGTAAGGAAGGTGACGTAGTAACGATTGTTGAAAGCCGTCCACTTTCAAAAACAAAAACTTGGGTAGTGAAAGCTACTTAAGTAATTAAGTCGTCGTTGTGTAATTATTGGGAATAATGATTGCACAATGACGCAATGCAAGTTATAATGTTTGGCTATTTAGGCGAGCAATAAGCTCTCGCCCCAATACTGACCGGGTCTATCGGCCGTGTTAATTGAAAGTTTGTCTTTTGATTAAAAATGGCTGGTGTTGGTTTAACGGATTAAGTTGGAGATTACTCTCATGATTCAAATGCAATCTCGGCTAGAAGTTGCCGATAACACTGGTGCGCGCTCTGTGCAATGCATCAAGGTGTTAGGTGGCTCTAAGCGTCGTTACGCTGGAATTGGCGACATCATTAAGGTGAGCATTAAAGATGCTGCCCCACGTGGTCGCGTTAAAAAAGGCGAAGTTTACAGCGCGGTAGTTGTACGTACTGCTAAAGGCGTGCGTCGTCCTGACGGCTCTTTGGTTAAGTTCGATGGCAATGCTGCAGTACTGTTGAATAATAAGCTAGAACCGATTGGTACCCGTATTTTCGGCCCGGTAACACGTGAATTACGTACTGAAAAATTCATGAAAATCGTTTCATTAGCGCCAGAAGTGTTGTAGGAGCTCACATGAACAAAATACGTAAGGGTGATCAAGTCATCTTAAATACAGGTAAAGACAAAGGTAAGCAAGGTACGGTAATTAGTATTCTTGAATCTGGTCATGTTGTTGTTGAAGGTCTTAACGTTGTTAAGAAGCATGCAAAAGCAAACCCGATGAAAGGTATTGCTGGCGGTATTATTGCGAAGGAAATGCCAATTGACATTTCTAACGTTGCTTTATTTAATAGTGCGACACAAAAAGGTGATCGCGTAGGCTTTAAAACATTAGATGATGGTCGCAAAATCCGCGTATTCAAATCTAATGGTGAAGCAGTGGACGCATAGGAAGAATTATGGCGCGTTTAAAAGATTTTTATAAAGACTCTGTTGTTAAATCAATGACTGAGCAATTTGGCTACACTTCAGTAATGCAAGTGCCTCGCATTGAAAAAATAACTCTGAATATGGGTGTTGGCGAAGCGGTTGCAGATAAAAAAGTGATGGAACATGCTGTTGGTGATATGGAAAAAATTGCTGGTCAAAAAGCAATTGTAACTAAAGCTAAAAAATCAGTGGCAGCATTTAAAATCCGTGATGACTATCCTGTTGGTTGTAAGGTAACTTTACGTCGTGAGCGTATGTATGAGTTCTTAGACCGTTTGGTAACTGTTGCTATTCCACGTATTCGTGACTTCCGCGGTATCTCTGCGAAATCATTTGATGGTCGTGGTAACTACAACATGGGTGTTAAAGAGCAAATCATTTTTCCTGAAATCGAATACGATAAAATCGATGCAATTCGTGGGATGAATATCACTATCACAACTACTGCGAAAACGGACGAAGAGGCAAAAGCTTTGCTTGCTGCGTTTAGTTTTCCTTTCAGGGGTTAAGACATGGCTAAAACCTGTATGACAGAACGCGAAATCAAACGTCGCGCAACTGTAAGTAAATTCGCTGTAAAGCGTGCTGCACTAGAAGCGGCAATGAATGATGTTACTGCTACGGCTGAGAGTCGCCTCGAAGCGCGCATGAAATTCCAGGCGCTTCCACGTAATTCAAGCCCAGTGCGTTTGCGTAACCGTTGTGCTTTAACTGGTCGCCCGCGTGGTGTGTTTAGTAAATTTGGTATTGGGCGTAGTAAATTACGCGATTTAATGATGAGTGGCCAAGTGCCAGGCGTCACTAAAGCCAGCTGGTAATAGGAGAGATAACAATGAGTATGAGTGATCCGATTGCCGACATGTTGACGCGTATTCGTAATGCGCAGATGGTCAATAAAGCGGTTGTTGCTATGCCTTCATCAAATGTTAAGTCTGCTATCGCTAGCGTTCTTAAAGATGAAGGTTATATTGAAGATTTTGCTGTGCAAAAAGAAGGTAACAAAGCAACTTTGAATATTAGTCTTAAATATTATGCTGGTCGTCCAGTAATAGAGCGTATTCAACGTGTAAGTAAACCTGGTTTGCGTGTTTACAAAGGATCTCAAGAGATTCCTAAAGTAATGAATGGTCTTGGTGTGACAATTATGTCTACATCCAAGGGTGTAATGACAGATCGTAAAGCTCAAGCTGCCGGTATCGGTGGTGAAGTGCTCTGCGTAGTGGCTTAAGGAGAAGCAAATGTCACGTGTTGCTAAAAATCCAGTCGCTATTCCTGCAAAAGTTGAAGTGTTACTATCTGCCACTTCAATAGATGTAAGCGGTCCATTAGGTAAATTATCTCACCCGCTCACTGATGCGGTTGTGCTTAAACGCGAAGGCGAAACAATCACGTTTCAAGCTGCTAGTGATGCACAACACTCACGTGCAATGTCAGGTACATTGCGTGCGTTGGTGGCAAATATGGTTAAAGGTGTATCAGAGGGCTTTACGCGTAAATTGACGCTTGTTGGTGTTGGTTACAAGGCTGCTGCACAAGGTGCCGTATTAAACTTAGAATTAGGTTATTCACATCCAATCAATCACAAAATGCCTGCTGGCGTAACTGTGACAACTTCTACACCAACAGAAATTCTGTTAACTGGTGTTGATAAACAGGTGATTGGCCAA
>JAKQTB010000001.1 GCA_029569495.1 Pseudomonadota bacterium
CAGAGCATCGAAAAAGGTTGGGGTTAAATTTAGTGCTGTTTTGAAGTTGCGGAACCATTCAAACTGCCGTATTTTTTCAATAGTCAATTTTTGTCATACCTGACGAAAAACTAACAAGTTACATTTATTCAATGCCAATAAAAATACATATCCACTTGTTTAATATGAATAATTTAACATCAATATCAATGGCATAACTTTTGCTTCATTTCCATCAAATATTAACTTATTGAAATGTTAAAAAATGAACACTACTACACGACCAGCAAACAAAGCGTTAAATTGGCTACTTGGTATTCAACCCAAGTTAACCGGTTTAAAAAACTTCGTAGGATTCAACCAGTTTGGTGATGAGTACCAACAATCAGTATTTAGAATATTGATTATTAGCTTAATCATCTCGTCCATTTTTTTTCAATATGACGAAGTTGCAACATCAACGATGCTAATCATGGCGTGGTTTACCATTTTTAGCATTTCAATCATCTTCAATATTAGAAAAAACCCAGCCCAAAGTAGAAAAAGACAGCTTTTTGCAATGTTCAACGATGTTGCTGGCACCTCTATTTCACTCTACGTTACCAATGATATTGGTGGTGTTTTTGTTGGTGTGTATTTGTGGCTCATCATCGGTTATGGCTTCAGATATGGCAAAACCATGCTGATTGCTACGTTTCTGAGTAGTCTAGCTGGGTTTGTCATCTCCAGTTTAATGAGCCCATACTGGCAAACACATTTGGTTGGTTTTTATGGCTTGTTAATCACCATGATTGCTATTCCATTACACGCGTTGGCATTACTGAACAAGCTAAAAGATGCCACAAAAAAAGCTGAAGCGGCAAACAAAGCTAAGAGTGAGTTCTTATCACACATCAGTCATGAAATTCGCACCCCGCTCAATGGCATTGTCGGTGCTTGTGATTTGTTAGGGTCAGCTAACCTTAATAAAGATCACGCGATGTTATTTAACGTGATGAAGTCCTCTTCAAACATGCTGCTGGAATTAGTCAACAATGTACTTGATTTATCAAAAATCGAGAGCGGCAAAGTGATTAACAACACTGAAGATTTTTATTTACGAAATCTTGTTACCAGTACGGTCAATTTATTTGAAACACAGGCCTCGCAAAAGGGCGTTTCAATTGCTTATGAAATCAGTAAAGAGACACCGTTGCGCGTTCATGGCAACATGCTCCACACCAAACAAGTGCTGATTAACTTGGTAGGTAACGCTGTGAAATTTACCGAGCAGGGTTCAGTGAAAATATTGGTCACAACAACGGACCAAGGCCATTCACAAGCCAACATTAAATTTGAAGTAATTGACTCAGGCACAGGCATTGCTGATGACTCATTACCGCATATTTTTGAAAGCTTTGTGCAAGCCAAAGAATCAAAACATAAATTAGGTGGCTCTGGCTTAGGGACGACCATTTCAAAAAATCTGGTTGAACTCATGCACGGCCAAATTGGCGTTGAAAGCACATTGGGACAAGGTTCTAACTTCTGGTTTGAGATTCCGTTTGAAAAACTCAGCAGCGGTAATTCACAAGCAGAAGGTGTTTCATCTGAGATTATTCCATTCAAAAAAACCGTCGGCAAAAAGAAAAAAAATGCTTACCGCATTTTGGTGGCAGAAGATAACGACACCAATATTTTAATCATTTCACAAATGCTAACTATGCAAAACCATACGTTTGATATTGTGAAAAATGGTGAATTAGCACTTGATAAATTACGTGACGAAACTTACGACCTGATGATTCTAGACTGCAACATGCCCGTGATGGGCGGCTTTGAAGCACTTAAAATCTATCAAGCCATCAATATTGGTTTACCACAAATTCCTGCCATTATTTTAAGTGCTGATGCCACCAATGATACCCGAGCATTATTTGAAGGCTTGGGCGTTGCAGCTTTTCTCACTAAACCCATGCAAAGTGAGCCGCTTGCAGAGGCCATTGAAAATGCGGTAGCCAGTGCCAAGCGTGTAAAAGCGGATGTTATTCACTATCATGAAGCAGCACTAAACAAAACAAAACCCAATGAAGTTGCTCAACCAGTGACTGAAAAAATCAACTCTCAAATTCAAATACAAATGTTAGATGTGGACAGGTTAGAAGCCTTAGCAAATTTGGGTAAAAGCCCTAACTTTTTGCAAAATTTAGTGCAAGGCTTTATTTCTGATACCGAAAAGAATTTTGTGCAACTGATTACGCATATTTTGAAGCGCGATTATGTCAATATCAACGATTGTGGCCATGCAATTGCTGGCAGTGCCGCCAATATTGGCGCAGATGATTTAGCCAAAATTACCAGAACCATTAATTTGATTAAGCCAACCGATAGTGAAAACCTAGATGCGCTTTTATCAGCCGCGGTTGATAGTTATGAAAAAACAAAATTGGAACTCACACACTATTTAGAGCAACACAATACGGGCGAAAATCTATCAAAGGCGCTTTAAAGCTCGCCGCCAAAATTGTGAATTAGCCCGCGGTACGTTGAATGGAAACAATATTATCTGACGTGCCTGTTGCTAAATGTTGCGTGTAGTTTGGCAAATAGAGCTTCTCTTGCATCTGAATAAACCGATCCATGATGCTAAATTCACGTTCAGAGAGTTGCAAGGCAACGTCTACCCAGAGTCGCGTAATATCCATTAACTCGTCATAAGTGATGGGGTGAACACGATTTTTGGCCTTTTGAATTGCTAAATACGCGTTTGACGAACGCTTATTCTTTTCTATCCACTTATAAACCGCCTGCTCACCCTCGCCGTCTTCCACTAATACATCTACAATTCCCAATTCATAAGCTTGCTCAGCCGTATATTGCTTACCACTAAGAATCATTTCGTCGGCAATTTTTACACCCGCTTTTCGCATCACCAAACTGTGCGCACCCATGCCCGGAAACATATTAAACAACACTTCAGGAAAGCTAAATAAGCTTTTACGCTCGGCAATAATTACATCACTAGTCAATGCGCCTTCTAAGCCAGCGCCCAAGGCCAAACCCTGTACCAAGCTAATGTTAATAATGGGGCAATCATTAAACCGTGTCAGGCGGCTATTTAAAATATCAATGGCCTTTGTTGCATAAGCCAACAATGCTTCTTTATTCTTGTTTTTTGCTAACCCTCTGATTAACGCTAAATGACCACCCAAGTTAAACACGTTAGGGGTTAATGAAGCCGCGACAGCGTATTTGATGTTGTAAACATGATCATTTAAGTACAACACGCCACGCGTATTTTCAACTTCTTGTTGATGTTGAATAATTTCGCTAATGATTTCACGATTAGCACAAGGCACCATATTGGGTTGATTGAAAAAAGTCCAGAGTACTTCATGACTTTGATCGTAACGGATAGACAGCTGTTTAAAATTGTTCCTTAAGCCGCAATCTTCAATTTTCATCAGCAAACCTTAATTTTTTATACATATTTTTGTGGAGTTTATGGCATTATAACGTTGCTTTTTAAAAACAATATAGCCTTTAAGGGTGATTCTTAGGACATTGCATGACACAACAAACAATTACAAGTGAAGACGTTAAGAATTTTTTGCAAAACTTGTTATTAGAAGAAAAAAAAATAGACTTAAAAGGGGTAGACCTTAATACAAATTTAAAAGAATTGAATATAGATTCCTTTGGATTTTTAGAAGTTATTTTTAGTATTGAACATCATTACAACATTTTTTTTCCGCAAGGCATTGATAACATTAACACCCTGCAAGATGTCATTGATGTGACCTATGACCTAATACAACAAAAAGCTAAAGCAGCATAACCATGACCGATTTGCGCCGCGTAGTCATTACTGGCTTTGGGTTGGTTTCGCCACTTGGCAATACGGTTGAAGCGTTAAAAGAAAACATCTTCGCAGGTAAATCAGGCGTTAAGCCGTTTATGGGCGACTTTGCAGAGTTACTTAATTGCAAAGTGACCGCACAGGCTGACTTTGACCCTGCAAATCATTTTAGCAAAAAAAGTGATTACGCCATTTTAGACCGTAATGGCCAAATGGCGCTGCATGCTAGCATTGAGGCGGTCAAGCATGCAAACCTGACGTTTAATGACGCACTGAAAAAACAGTCTGGCGTATACATTGGCACGGGCATGGGCGGGATCTTGTCTGTTGAAGATGGCTACCAAACACTCTATAAAAATGGTGAAAATCGCCTGAAGCCCTACACAGTGCTCATGTGCATGTACAACAGCGCGGCTTCAGCGATTGCTACACATTTTCAAGTTTCTGGGCCTAATTTAACGTTTACGACCGCGTGTTCATCTTCTGCTGTGGCCATTGGCCAAGCTTACAAAGATATTCGGCTTGGTGACATTGATGTAGCGCTGGCAGGCGGCACCGATGCAATTTTAGCTTACGCCAGCATTAAATCATGGGAGGCGATTCGCACCCTTGCAGATGCAGACGCTGTTGACATTAGTGCTTCATGCAAGCCATTTTCTGCAGACCGGTCAGGTTTGGTGATAGGCGAAGGTGCGGCGACTTTAGTGTTAGAAGAATACGAGCATGCTAAAGCGCGTGGTGCAACGATTTATGCAGAAATCGTGGGCTATGGCGCGGCCAACGACTACCAACATATTGCGGTTCCATCTGTTGAAGGGCAAGCGGCCACAATGGCGGCCGCCATGAAAAACTCCGGTCTGCAAACCAGAGATATTCAGTATATTAATGCGCACGGCACAGGTACTAAATTTAACGATGAAACCGAAACCAATGCCATTAAGCAAGTGTTTGGGGAACATGCACAACGATTAGCCATCAGCTCAACCAAATCCATGCACGGTCATTTAATGGGCGCTGCTGGCGCACTTGAAGCCATTATCACCACACTAGCTGTATACCATAACGAACTACCGCCGACCATTAACCTTAAAAACCCTGATCCTAAATGTGACCTAGATTACGTGCCGAATGTGTCAAGAAAAGTTGAGCGGCTTGAATATGCGATGTCCAATTCATTCGCCTTTGGCGGCACGGGCGCTACATTAATTTTCAAGAAAACCAATTAGAACAAAAGGTTAACAAGCACATACTTAGTATTTCATCATAACAACTGGCGGTGCAGTCTTCACTTCTGTGATCGTAAATTCCTGAACCGCCACGGTTTTTTCATTTTCCGTTTCTACACTCACCTTCCACTCACCCGCTTGTAACTGCTGTTTGTAAGTGTAGCCTCTAAAACCGTCGTATCGCCCGCCTGACAACGTAAAGCCAATACGTGACATGGTTCTCCAGCCCTGTTTTGAATCATAATGCTGCCAGCGGTGGTACAAACGTGTTTTTAATCCGCTTGGTGCAAAGACTGAAGAAAAGCAGTACACCCGCTGTCCTGGGATGACTTGTAAATCATGACTGGTGTTTCGCCAAAACTCCCACCAACTTGCCGGTTGCTGACTTAATTGATAACTACCCTCCACCTTGTTGAGTGCATAACCGACAGCAATATCACGCTTTACAAGCGGCACTGGCGGTATCATGTCAGCCGCATAGGCCAGCATCAGCAGCGCTGCGATGACTCCAACGGGTGCAATGCTACCTAAATGATTGGGTGTTTTTTTATACAGCCAGTAAGCTGCGCCTGCCCCTAACAAAGTGCTAAGGTAAAACCAAATAGCGTGCATGCTTCCCACCATGAAAGGCAGGCAAAAATTAAAAAGTAACATGGCACAAAAGCCAAATAACGCCCAACTCAAGGTGAATTGTTTATATTCGTCTTCTAAGTATTCATTGGCCACCAGCATGACACCCAATAAAAAGGCAAGTAGCCAGGCTAGCCAATGACTCGCACTTTTAAAATACAAAATAAAGAGCGCACTTAACAGGTTGCCAAAAATAAACTGCAATAAAAAATAGGGCAGTTGAGGATAGTGAAAACGTGCATAACCGCGAGACAACAAACCCTTAAGCCACTTAAAATAACGGCTTTTAGATTGAGTAGTTGGCTGAGGAAAACCAATTAATATATAGCTCGGCCGACTAATAATAAAAAGAATTAGCCCTGCCACCAACCAGTAGCCAGAAAATATCAATAAATCGGAGGCGGCTACGTTGCGGCCAATAGTGAGCGCATCCCACAAAAAACCACCAAAGAAGAAGATTGCAGGAAAGAAGTCAGTTAATTTTCTAACGTGATGCTTCAGGTGGTAGAGCCAGGAAGTTAAATCTAATAGCGGCAACATTTAATACCTTTAGCTACTTCACTAGACGTAATGGCCAATAATGTAGCCAATGACAATGCCTGTAATCAGGGCGATAGTGAGCCCGCGATAGGTGAGTACATCTTTTGAGTAGCCGCGCTTGATAGCGATATAAGAAACCAAATAGCCAATTGCATTGAGCAACCAGATGACGCCAATCGAAAGCACCTTAACGATTAAAGGCCCAATAATTGGAATTAAGCCGATTACCCCGACTAACCAGGCAAAAGCACTGGTTAAAATGCCATAAACCACCGCGCCACTGGCTACTACCCGATTATCTAATCCAAAATATAGCCCAGTCCAAACAAGCACTGCTAATAGCAGTAGCAATGGCAGCATTTTGTGCCAACTACCGCGTTTTGGTTTTTCAAACAGGGTTTCTTCTGGGCTTATTTCAACAAATTCAACACGCGTTTCTTTAGGTGGCGTTTGCTCAGACATCATGCATTTCTCATAAAAGTGTGTTTAAAACACACCTTTGCAAGCGCTACTGTATGAATAGTTCTAAATAACTTCAGCAATCGGAATCACTTTCTTAACTTTGTCGAAAGCCCCTTTGTATTCGGTCATTTGGTCAAAATTTAAATATTTGTAAATTTCAGCCGTATTACTTAGTTTATTACCAACGGTCTCTAAATACTCGGCGTGGGTTGGCATACGGCCAAGTTTGGCGCACACGGCTGCAAGCTCTGCAGACCCCAGATAAACACGCGCATCGCGGCCCATGCGGTTATCAAAATTACGCGTGCTGGTTGAAAACACGGTTGCTTTATCTGCCACACGGGCTTGGTTACCCATACACAATGAGCAGCCAGGAATTTCGGTTCTTGCGCCAGCCACACCAAAAGTTGAGTACACACCTTCATCACGCAATTGCGCTTCATCCATGCGAGTTGGTGGTGCAATCCACAACCGGGTAGGTATATTGTTTGAGCCTTCCAAAACTTTTGCCGCTGCGCGATAATGGCCGATATTGGTCATACAACTGCCAATAAATACTTCATCAATTTTGTCCCCCACGACGGCTGACAATGGTTTGATGTCATCCGGATCGTTCGGACATGCCACGAGTGGCTCTTTAATGGTATTTAAATCAATTTCAATCACATGCGCGTATTGGGCATCAGTGTCTGGTGTTAATAACTCAGGTTTAGCCAACCAAGCCTGCATATTCTCGATACGACGCTGCAAAGTCCGCGCATCTTGGTAGCCGTTATCTATCATATTTTGTAGCAACACAATATTAGAGTTTAAAAACTCAATGACTGGTGCATTGTTTAGCAACACAGTACAACCATTGGCGGAACGCTCTGCAGAGGCATCGGCAAACTCAAACGCTTGCTCAACTTTTAAATCCGGCAGACCTTCAATTTCTAAAATACGCCCGTTAAATACATTCTTTTTGCCTGTTTTACCTACGGTGAGCGACCCTTCTTGAAGGGCCGCGTAAGGAATCGCATTCACCAAATCACGCAATGTAATTCCTGGCTGCATGGTACCTTTAAAGCGCACTAATACTGACTCTGGCATATCTAACGGCATGGCGCCTGTAGCCGCAGCGAAAGCTACCAAGCCTGAACCCGCGGGGAATGAAATACCAATTGGAAAACGCGTATGTGAGTCGCCCCCCGTACCCACGGTGTCGGGTAAAATCATACGGTTTAGCCATGAGTGAATCACGCCATCACCGGGTCGCAATGAAACGCCACCTCGGCTTGATATGAATTCAGGTAATTCGTGTTGCAGCTTAATATCAACCGGTTTTGGGTAAGCGGCGGTATGACAGAAGCTTTGCATCACCAAATCGCTACTAAATCCTAAACACGCTAACTCTTTGAGTTCATCACGCGTCATGCCGCCAGTGGTATCTTGTGAGCCTACTGTGGTAGCTTTGGGCTCGCAATAAGTATTTGGCCGCACGCCCACGCCTTCTGGCAAGCCGCAAGCGCGGCCAACCATTTTTTGCGCAAGGGTGTAGCCTTTGCTTGAGGTAACCTCAGGTGTTGCTTTAATAAAAATATCCGTATCATTTAAGCCCAATGCCTTACGTGCATTAGCTGTTAATCCGCGACCAATAATCAGCGGTATACGGCCACCCGCGCGCACTTCATCTGGCATCGTGACTGGGTTTAGGGTGAACGTCGCGATAATTTCACCTGCTTCGTTGAGTACTTTGCCTGCATAGGGTTGAATGGTAATTACATCCCCCGTTGCCATTTTTGAAACATCGCATTGAATTGGCAGTGCGCCAGAATCTTCGGCAGTATTAAAGAAAATAGGCGCAATTTTGCCGCCTAAAATCACACCACCTGTGCGCTTGTTTGGAATATGCGGAATATCATTACCCATAAACCATTGCACTGAGTTAATAGCAGATTTGCGTGATGAGCCTGTACCGACCACATCGCCGACATAGGCGAGTGGCAAACCTTTTTGCTTCAAAGCATCAATGCGCTTCAAGCCATCAGGCATTTTATTAATCAGCATGGCTTTTGCATGCAATGGAATATCAGGCCGACTCCACGCATCTTGTGCCGGGCTTAAATCATCGGTGTTGGTTTCGCCGTCTACTTTAAACACAACCATTTTTATTTCTTGTGCGAGCGCTGGCGCATTAGTGAACCACTCAGCATTGGCCCAAGATTCAATCAGCTTTTTAGCGTGCGCGTTACCGGCCTTCATTTTTACATCAACATCATGAAACGCATCAAACATGAGAATAGTGCTACTTAACGCTTTTACGGCATGCTCCGCCAAGGTAGGATTAGAATCAGATAAGTCTAGCAGTGCAACCAACGCTTGTACGTTGTAGCCACCCAACATTGTGCCGAGTAACGCTACCGCCTTTTCTGCTGAAATGAGTGGTGAACTCGCATTACCATTGGCAATATCTGCCAAAAATGCGGCTTTAACATAAGCCGCTTGATCAACACCGGCTGGTGTACGATTAGCAATCAAATCAAGCAGGATTTCACCCTCACCGGATGGCGGGTTTTTTAATAAAGCAACGACAAGCGCTACTTGCTCTGCGTTTAACGGTAGTGGCGGAAGTTGTAGTGTGGCACGCTCTTGCACGTGCGCTGTATAGGCTTTTAGCATGGCTGATTCTATTTAGGTTAGTTTAAAAAATTAGCATTATTATAAACCAGCCTAACAGCCATGAGGTTCGAGTTCAAACTCACTTCATGAAAATCAGGCTAATTATTTACATAAAAATCTTTGGCAAATGGCGTATTGCAACTGGTGCCGCGCATGGAGGCCTCAAATTTATCCAGCACTGCGCTTTGGTAACCTTTGCCATTAATCAGTTCTAAGTAGGCGCGCACTTCTGAGGCGTCTGCAAAGCCGTTTTTATCTTTATCCATCAGGGCAATATTATCTTCAACCGTCGGGCCAGTATATTTGCCATTGGCATCTGTTAAATAATCCAAAACGCTGGCAGCGTGCGAAAGTGTTGCCATGGCCAATAAAGTGGCCGCAAATATAGTCTTTATAAAACGACGTTGTGTGTGCATGATTCACTCCTTGTGCGATTATGACTCATGTTACACACAAACATTCATACACTATGTGACTTTACGCACAATTAGTGTTTAAGCTGTATCTTCGCCCAAAGCGCTGGGCCAGTTTGGTGCACTGACTCTCCGCGCGATGTCACCGCAACCGTCACTGGCATATCCACAATATCAAATTCATAAATCGCTTCCATGCCTAAGTCTTCAAAGGCTAACACACGCGATTTTTTAATGGCCTTACTGACCAAATATGCTGCCCCACCCACCGCAGTTAAATATACAGCCTGATGCTTTTTAATCGCTTCTATTGCTTCATCGCCCCGCTCGGCTTTGCCCACCATGCCAATCAAACCCGTTTGCGAGAGCATCAACTCAGTATAACTATCCATCCGCGTAGCTGTGGTGGGGCCGGCCGGGCCCACCGCTTCATCGCGTACGGCATCCACTGGGCCTACATAATAAATAAAGCGATTTTGTAAACTTACTGGCAACGGCTCACCTTTTGCCATCATATCGGCCATCCGTTTATGTGCGGCATCACGGCCTGTGAGCAATTTTCCACTGAGTAATAATGTTTCACCCGCTTGCCAAGTGGCAGTTTCAGTCTTTGTAATGGTGTCTAAATTCACCCGTTTAGAAGCCGCACTTGGCTGCCAATGCACCGCTGGGTACATGCTTAAATCGGGTGGCGTGAGTTCAGCAACACCACTGCCATCCAAAACAAAATGTACATGCCGCGTGGCCGCGCAATTTGGAATAATGGCCACCGGCAAACTGGCCGCATGGGTTGGGTAATCTAAAATTTTCACATCCAACACCGTAGTCAGACCACCTAAGCCCTGCGCACCAATACCTAAATTATTCACTTTTTCAAAAATTTCTAAGCGCAATTCTTCTAGCCGATTGGTGGCGCCTTTGGCCTTCAGTTCATGCATGTCAATTGGCGCCATGAGTGATTCTTTTGCCAACAGCACAGCTTTTTCGGCACTGCCGCCAATGCCAATCCCCAACATGCCGGGTGGACACCAACCTGCACCCATTTGGGGCACGACTTCTAAAATCCAATCCACAATGCTCTCATTGGGGTTGAGCATAGCAAGTTTTGCTTTATTCTCTGAGCCACCGCCTTTTGCTGCAATCTGCACCTCTACTTGATCACCCGCCACCAATGAAACATGCACTACCGCCGGCGTGTTATCTTTAGTGTTGGCGCGCTTTCCAGCGGGGTCGCTCACAATAGAAGCGCGTAATTTATTCTCTGGCAGCAAGTAAGCTTGCCGCACTCCTTCGTTCACCATTTGCTCAATGTCTAATATTGCATCCCACTGCACACACATCCCTACTTTAACAAAAGCAACAACAATGCCAGTATCTTGGCAAAGCGGGCGTTTGCCTTCGGCACACATGCGCGAGTTCGTTAAAATTTGCGCAATTGCATCTTTTGCGGCGGGGGATTGCTCTGCTTCGTATGCGCGACCCAGCGCCTGAATGTAATCTGCTGGGTGATAATACGAAATATATTGCAGGGCATCTTTAATGCTTTGAATGAAGTCACTTTGTTTGATTGTGGTCATTTTTTGAATTTACTACACTCCAATTTTCGAAGCGTTTTACCTTTTTAAATGTGCGGTTATTATTGCAGTTTTCGTGTTTAAATCACGCGCAAAATTCCTCGAGAAAAATTTAATGCTCTGCGAGCCTTTATTTATAAGGCTCGCAGCCCTGCCAAAAAGGTTGCATCTAAATTTAAGCTAAAAAATGCAAATTTTCAGCCAATATTAACTAACGCGAACTCTTAGCTACTGCAATTTTTGGGCTTATATCTTTGCGCAAAATTTTACCATTTTTAGTACGTGGAAAATCTTGGGCCAAGTACACCGTTTTAGGCATTTTGTATGCGGCCAAATGCTGTTTGCCATAGCCTAACAATTCGTCTGGGCTGGTGCTTGCCTCTGGTTTTAAAATCACGTAAATCACTACCAGTAATTTATCTTTCTCAATTTCTTCGCCCACTGCGGCACAGTCGGCTACATCTGGGTGGCCTTTATAGACGCGCTCAATTTCATAAGGTGACACGCGATAGCCAAAACTTTTAATAATGTCATCTTTACGGCCTAAAAACCAAATGTAGCCATCTGCATCGTATTTTGCATAATCTCCAGTGAAAAAGTAGCCATCATGCTTATACTTTGCAGTTTCATCATCTAAATTCCAATAGCATAAAAAGAGCCCTGGGTCGTTATCTGGCACACAAATCATACCTTCCTCACCCGTTTCAACTGCTTCTAAAGTTTCAGGATTGAGCAATTGAATATCGTGGCCAGGCTGTGGAAAGCCTGCTGAACCCGCACGAATGGGACGAAATTTGCTTTGTGATAAATAATACGAAAACTCACTCATGCCCACCGCTTCATAAATTTCTAAGCCAAAACGCTCGCGCCACTGGCTCAATACCTCATCGGACAAATGCTCACCCGCACTCATGTAATGGCGCAAACTGGGCAACTGCGCGCCAGTAGTGGTGGTTTTTTGCAGAATTTGTCGATAAATCGTTGGTACGCCAATAAAAATGGTGGCGGCATGTTTTTGAATTAAATCTAGCCATTTTTGCGCATCATTTTTGCCTTCATGCACAATCACCGTTTTGCCTAGGTAAAGCGGGTCCATTAGGCCAGTGCCTAGCACGTAAGTCCAATTAAACTTGCCTGAATGCATAATGCGGTCTTGCTTTTGGCTTCCATTTGCATCTGCGGCATCACTGTAATTAAACCAATACTGCGCGGCAGGCTGGCGCCCTAGCAAAGCGCGATGCGCATGCAGCACCCCTTTTGGGTAACCTGTTGTGCCTGAGGTGTAAACCAAATAGGCAGGGTCATTCGCTTGTGTTTTGTAGGGCGCTTCGCACTCATGCGTTTCATGCAATGAAGCCGCTAAATTCAACACATTAAAAGTGCTGTGCGGTTTGGTTTCTATCGCTTGTGACAACAACACATGTTTTAAAGTCGGTGATTGACCCAAGGCATTTTCAATTTCACCCGCCATCACTTCCCACGCGGCGGCGTCTGTCACCAAAACAGTTGCGCCAGAATCTTTGGCTAAATATGCCACTTCTTCTGCGGTGAGCAAGGTTGAAGTGGGTACGGAAATCGCGCCCATTTTCATCGCGCCTAAAAAGGCTATTGGATAATCTAAGCTATTGGGTAAGCGAATCAACACGCGGTCACCCACTTGTACATTGAGATTGCGTAGCACTTGCGCAAATTGGTCGGTTTTACGCGACAATTCATTAAAGGTAATTTGCGAAGTGCCTAATACGTCGTCTTCAACAATCATGGCAATATTGCTGGCCTGCGGCGTGCCTAAATGGCGGTCTGTGCAGGCCACGCCTATGTTAAACGCTTTGGGAATATGCCATTCCCATGCTGGAAATTTTGTAAACATTATAAAAGTACTCCGTATGGCCAGTTTTGACGTACCACTTGCGCGGGTAATAATTGCAACACATGTACTGCAAAATCCATGTCACTTGTTTTTAGCGCTCGTAAAGCGTGTGCTCGTAATAAGGTTTGCAGCGCTTTACCAAACATGGGCGGATCTAACATCTCACCCTCAAATTTAATCGCGCCTCCATGCAAGGCATCCGCCTCTATCGCAGCTTTTAAAATGGCTACTTTCTGCGCCACATCGGTGGGTGATGGCGTGTAAGCGGTTTTACATAAATGAATATGGGCTGGGTGTATCACTTGCTTGCCCGTCAGCCCCATCGCCGCTTCTTGGCAAGCATGCTTGTACACCACGCGAGATTCGTTATCGCCATGTAAATCCAGCCAGCGGCGCACATCATGCGGCTCTAAAAATTTTTCTGGCATGGCGCTGGCACCAATAAGTGTTTCTACACCGCCAATCACGCCTTTGCCGGCAATACGCGCTTCAAACATGAGTTGATTCATGTAAAACTGCAATTCTTCAATCCAGTTTTCTGGCGTAATGTGGATGCCCATCGCTTTTGAAAAGTCATGAATACCAAACACCACATGTTTTACTGTGTTGTATTGCATGAGTTCAGGCGCAATTTTGAGCGATTTTGGATGCTCAATAATCGGCTGAATGGTGATGTTGGGGTTGACGCTGAGTAAAAAGCTCGATAAATCGCGCACTTCAGCCGCACCGTACGCCTCACCCGCTTTAGCTAGCATGACCACGTCGATATATTCACCCATTTCGCATACCAACTTCATGTCCAGCTCGTATTCATCGGTGCGGAAAGAGTTACAGCGAATTGCCACCGTGACGCGCGGATTCATTTTTTTGAGCATCGGCAACTCTTGCCGCAACAAATCGCGACTCATTACTTTTTGTCGACAGCCATCTTCTAAGTCAAAAATAAGCGTATGCGCACTGGTAAAATGCGCGTGCTTTTTCATCCGCGCTGAAGCTTGCGCCATGTCCTCATAAATACCCAAGCTCGGGGCATATTTCACGGGGGGATAATACAGCTGAATGCCAGGCCAGTAATCTCCCAACGCACTTGCATCAAGTGATAACGCCTGCTCGCCCATGTGCATCGTCATCTCAAGCACCCTCCTGATCGTTAAATCGTACCGCTTTTATTTTGTGAATGACTGCCGTTAAATGCGCATCATTTTCTGGCTGTTTTGAGCCGTTAAGTAAATCCCAAAAATCGTTATCAGGCAGCTCTAGCATGGCATCAAACACACGCAACTCACCTAAATTTAGCTGATTGAACTCTGCCTTCACAAAGCGCTGCAAGACAATATCAAGCTCTAGCATGCCTCGCCTGCAACGCCATGCAAGCCTTTTTTGTTCTGCATCGAGTATATTTTCTGCGTTCATCATGATTTAACCTACCTTAATGCCAAAGATTTTTTTAGCTGGTTTTTTATCTTTTGCCCGTGCAATTTTTAAATCTTTAATATTGGCAATGGCCGCATTTGGGTTGAGTTTTTTCGGACACACTTCAACACAATTCATAATGTTATGGCAGCGGTATAAACGGTATGGGTCTTCTAGGTTTTCAAGCCGCTCTTCTATTGCCTGATCGCGTGAATCCATAATAAAACGATTGGCTTGCATTAAGCCTGATGGGCCAACAAACTTATCTGGGTTCCACCAAAAACTGGGGCATGAAGTGGTGCATGCACCGCATAAAATACACTCGTACATGCCATCGAGTTTGGCGCGGTCTTCAGGGCTTTGCAGGCGCTCAGTTTCGGGTAATGGGTCATGATTGATTAAATAGGGTTTGACCGAGTTGTAATGCTCAAAAAACTGCGTCATATCAACAATTAAATCGCGTATCACCGGCAAGCCTGGCATGGGGCGCAGCACAATTGGCTCTTCTAAATCCGCCAATTTGGTGATGCAAGCCAAGCCATTTTTACCGTTGATATTCATCGCATCGCTACCGCAAACACCTTCACGGCATGATTTACGCAAGCTTAAAGTGTCATCCAGTTCTTTAATGCGTAGCAATGCATCCAGCAACATGTGGTCTTCTTCTTGCAATGCCACATCAAACTCTTGCATGTATGGCTTTGCATCTACATCGGGGTTATATCTGTAAATACTAAATTTCATATTAATAAACCCTTTTCTTAGGCTCAAAACTCTCTACCGTGAGCGGTGTTAATCGCACAGGCTTATACGTGATTGCATTGTTTTGTTTAAAAAACAATGAATGCTTTAACCAGTGCGTATCATCGCGCTCAGCAAAATCTTCACGCGCATGGGCGCCACGGCTTTCTTGGCGGGCATGCGCGGTACGCATGGTGGCCACAGCCACTTCAATTAAATTATCCAATTCCAACGCCTCAATACGGGCGGTGTTAAACACTTGGCTTTTATCTTTAATGGTGATGTGCTGCGCGCGTTTTGCCACAGCATCCATCGCACCAACGCCTTCAGATAACAACTCTGGAAAGCGGAACACTCCACAGTGCGTTTGCATGGTTTTGCGCATGGCAGCCCCTACTTCACTCACATTTTCGCCCTGTGCATTTTCGCCCTGTGTATTTTCTAGCCGCGCAATGCGTGCCAAGGTGGCATCTGCCACATTGGCAGGCAAGGGTTTATGGGCTTTGTTTTGTGCGATTTCTTGCACCATTTTGTCGCCAGCGGCTTTGCCAAATACAACTAAGTCAAGCAATGAATTTGAACCCAAACGGTTTGCGCCGTGCACTGAAACACAAGCACATTCGCCTACCGCATATAATCCACTCACAGTTTTTTCACCTGTTTTTTCATCAAACAGCACCACTTGTCCATCTAAATTGGTAGGAATGCCGCCCATCATGTAATGCGCCGTTGGCACCACAGGAATGGGGTCTTTGATTGGGTCCACATTTGCGAATGTTTTAGCAATTTCGCGGATGCCAGGCAAACGTTTACTGATGAGCTCTTCACCTAAATGGTCTAGTTTTAAATAAACCGCATCTTTATTTTTGCCTACGCCTCGGCCGCACTTTATTTCGGTGGCTGAAGCACGTGAAATCACATCGCGGCTGGCTAAATCTTTGGCGTGCGGCGCATAACGCTCCATAAAGCGCTCGCCCTCACTATTGACTAAATAACCACCCTCACCGCGAACACCCTCGGTAATTAGCACACCTGCATGTAATACGCCTGTGGGGTGAAACTGCCAAAATTCCATATCTTGCAGAGGCAAGCCGGCGCGTGCCGCCATACCTAAGCCATCGCCCGTGTTAATAAAAGCATTGGTGCTGGCCTGAAAAATTCGCCCTGCACCGCCCGTGGCCAGCAGTGTGGTTTTGGCGTGTAAAATATGAATCTCGCCTGTTTCAATTTCCAGCGCAATCACACCCAGCACATCGCCATCGGCATCGCGAATTAAATCCAGCGCAAACCATTCTACAAAAAACTTGGTGTTGGCTTGAATATTGCGTTGATACAGCGTGTGTAACATGGCGTGGCCCGTACGGTCTGCCACTGCACAGGTGCGCGAAATGGGCGTTTCGCCAAAATTTTGCGTCATGCCACCAAACGGGCGCTGAAAAATTTTGCCGCTGGCTAGCCTATCAAACGGCATACCAAAATGCTCGAGCTCGATAATGGCTTTTGCAGCGTTTTTGCACATAAACTCAATGGCATCTTGGTCGCCCAAAAAATCACTGCCTTTAATGGTGTCGTACATGTGCCACAGCCATTTATCGTCGCTCACATTGCCTAAGGCCGCTGCAATGCCACCCTGCGCTGCTACGGTGTGCGAGCGGGTAGGAAACACTTTCGACAGCACCGCCACCTTCACGCCTGCTTCCGCTAGTTGTAACGAGGCGCGTAAGCCCGCCCCGCCGCCGCCGATAATCACGGCATCAAATTGATGTATCTGTAAGCTCATAGACACCTATAAATTCCACAAAATAAAACACAACCAAACAAAATAAATGACCAGTAAAACATCTACAATGATTTGCAAATAGCCACGCAAACCCTGATTAAATACGTAGTCTCGCAGCACATCGCGCACCCCTAGCCATGCGTGCATACAAAGTGAAGCAAAAAACAAAATCGTGGCTAACCTAAACCAAACGGGTGATACTAAGGCATGCCAAGCCTCAAACCGCGCTGGCTGAACAATGACTAAAAGCAATATCACCAACACCAAGTAAGCCGCCATCACCAACGCCGTTAAGCGTTGCGTCAGCCAAAAGCGCATGCCTGGATATTTATCGGTTAACAGTTCAATTAGCATCAATTCACCAAATACTTATGCCAAAAATCACCACAGAAACGCCCACCAACCACAACACCACACGGCTGGAAAAACGCGCTTTTTGGAGTGAAGTCATCCAATGTACGTCTTGCAATAAATGTCGGATACCAGCAAAAAAGTGATGAAAAAACGCCCACGACAAGCCAATGAGTAGCAATTTAACCCACCAAGCGCCGAATATATTCGCCACTTCCACGTAACTTTCTGGCGACTTCACTGAGGCCTGAAAGGCCAACAGCAGCAAGGGCAACACCAAAAACAAGGCCACACCAGAAGCGCGATGCAATATCGACACCACCGCATTAATCGGTAGCCGAATCGTGAACAGATTCAGATTTTTTGGCCTATTTTTTTGTTGGTTTTTTTTCATCACACTTAACTTAGCGAATATTATTTTGCCGCCTTGGCCACCGCACCCGCCACCCGTGCTAACAGGCGCGGGTCAAACGGTTTAGGGATAATGTATTCCTTACCAAATTTTAATTCTGTTAAATTGTAAGCTTGCAGCACTTCAGCTGGCACTGGCTCACGTGCCAATTCACTTAAGGCGTGGGCGGCGGCAATCTTCATTTCTTCGGTAATTTGGCGGGCTTTGGCATCGAGCGCCCCGCGAAACAAATACGGAAAGCACAAGGCATTATTCACTTGGTTTGGAAAATCACTGCGGCCTGTCGCCATTAATACATCATCGCGAATCGCGTGCGCCACACTGGGCAACACTTCAGGGTCAGGGTTCGCTAGCGCAAAAATAATCGGATTTTTGGCCATACTTTTTATAAGGCTTGCATCTAGCGCATTTTTGGCAGATACACCAATAAATACATCGGCATCTGGCATCACATCTGCCAACACTTTCGCATCACTCGGTACAACAGCTAATTCACGATTGTTATCATGCAAATCAGACCGATTTGTATCTAAAATACCGCTTCTATCGGTCATGGTGATATTTGTTGCGCCCATCAGTTTAAGTAATTTTGCACATGAACAACCCGCCGCGCCCGCACCTAAAAATACAATTTTTGCCTTAGAGAGCTTTTTGCCCTGAATACTTAGCGCATTGAGCAAGGCAGCGGCCACAATTACCGCAGTGCCATGCTGGTCATCATGAAAAACGGGAATATCCAAACGTTTTTTTAGTTCGTTTTCGATGTAAAAGCAGTGCGGCGCGGCAATGTCTTCTAAATTGATGCCGCCAAACGTAGGCGCGATATTCACCACGGTTTCAATAAAATCATCAGGCGTTTTTGCGTTCACTTCAATATCAAACACATCAATGCCTGCAAACCGTTTAAACAGCACGGCTTTGCCTTCCATCACAGGTTTACTGGCTAACGCGCCCATATTGCCTAAGCCCAGCACCGCTGTACCGTCTGTAATCACCGCCACTAAATTGCCTTTGTTGGTGTATTTATAGGCATTGGCTGGGTCTTCATGAATCTCACGCACAGGCGCTGCCACGCCAGGTGTATAGGCCAAAGATAAATCATCTTGTGTGGCGCAGGGCTTAGAGGACTCTACACTGAGTTTTCCTGGTATTGGAAACTGATGATAATCCAAAGCGCGTTTTTTTAAGTCGTCCATTTATTGCCTTTCAGTGCAGTTATTTTTCTTTTATTGATGACCACATTGCGACCATCAACCAACCAAATTAAAGCGCAAAATTCAATGCATAAAACTCGGATTTTTTCCCAATTTTACTAACAACCTTTTTCGATGCTCTGGAAGCCTTAAAAATAAAGGCTCTCAGAGCATTATTTTTTTCTCGTAGATTTTATTGTGTTTAAACGCATTTAATTTGTTGTTCTAATTGCGGCTAAATTTACTCTAACTCACTCATGTAATGATGGTCGTCCGTTAAGCAAAGTCCAAGCCGCCATTCCATCGGTTTATCGCCATAAGTAAATGAAACACGCTCAATACTTAATAAAGGATAACCTTCTTTCAACCCTAATGCTTTTGCCACATCTTGACTGGCGGCCACCGCCTTTAGGCGCTCTTCCGCACGTATCATGCGCACGCCAAACTGTGACTCATACATGCTATACATTGACCCGTTACTTTCTTCCACCTTGGCACTATTTAAGCCTTTAAAAGGTGCGGCTGGCACAATAATGTGGTCGTATATTAAGGGCCTGCCTGAAAAAGTCAGCAGCCGCTTCACTTCAATCGTGGCAGCACCTGCTTTAATATCAAGCACTTGTGCAATGTGCGCATCGGCTTTTGATTTTTCACAAGAGATAAACTCATTATTCAATAATTCTTTTTGGCCGCTGACTGCCGTCAGCCTCAAAAACCGCAACTTCATACCTTCGGCTTCATGCGTGGCAACAAAAGTACCCTTGCCCTGACGCCGAATCAAAATATTTTCTGCCGCCAAACTATCAATGGCTTTTCTTACCGTGCCTTGGCTGACCTTATACCGCGCTGCCAGTTCAACCTCGCTTGGAATCATCTCGCTTGGGCGCCATTCACCTGCAATCAGGCTTTGCGTAATCAGCACCTTGATTTGATCATATAGCGGGCGATAACTGGGTGAATTTGATTGCTTGTCCATTTTTCTAACCATTTCAAAGTATATTTCGACTCAATCGGCATGTGATATTTCAGCGTTTCGATATTTATAGCATGACCCATTTAATATGTCTGGCATTTTATATCTTATATAAGACATATGATATATGTTGACATTTTCATTCCACTCTCTATATAATCGTTTTAACTTTAATCAACCCAACTAAAAATAATGGAATATTGCCTACGCCCTCGACGATCCATGCTGTATGTGCCGGGTTGCAACCAGCATTATTTGGATCGCGCTCGCACGCTGGCTGCCGATTCGGTTATCTTGGATTTAGGTGACCCAATACTTATTGATGCAAAATTGGAGTCCAGAGACAACGTCGTTGCCGCTGTGAAACAAGGCGGCTACGGCTCGCGAGAGGTAGTTGTGCGCGTGAATAATCTGGATTCAATTTGGGGGCACGATGACATCAAGGCCGTGGCCAATATTGGTGCCGATGCCATTTTGTTTCCTAATATCGAGTCTGCCGAGCACGTGCATACTGCGCTTGAGTTGCTTGATGCGGCCGGTGGCGGCCACATGCCGATTATGGTGATGATTGAAAGCCCGCTGGCTGTGCTGAATGCTAAAGAAATTGCCAGCGCGTCAGACCGTATCACCTGTATTGTGATGGCAACTTCGGATTTAATTTCTCAGCTGCATGCGCGCGTTACGCACGAGCGCTCGGCGATATTGACTTCACTTTCATTAGTTGTATTAGCAGCGCGCGCTTATGGTCGCTGCGTCATTGACGGTATCACCAGTGATTTTAAAAACATGCATTCTTTTGAATATGCTTGCCGATTAGGGCGAGACATGGGGCTGGATGGAAAGTCCCTCGTTCATCCAGCACAAATCGCTTACTGTAATGATGCCTACACGCCAAAAGCTAGCGAAGTTGCCAACGCAAGACTGATTATCAAAGCGTTACAAGAAGCCAACGAAGGCGGCTTAGGCACCGTTGTTGTTAACGACAAATTAGTTGAACAGCACCATGTAAAAGCTGCGCAACGGTTACTAAAACTGAGCGACATGATTACAGAACTTGAAGAAGACTTTATATAAATGACACTTTCTACCAAAATCAATGCAGGCCGTTTTTTTGAAGACTTTGTGCTGGGCGAAGTGATTTTACATGCCACGCCACGCACCATTACCGCAGGGGATGCGGCGCTTTATATCGCGCTAACTGGGTCACGCAACCCATTGCATTGCAGCGAGCCATTTGCGCAATCGTTAGGCTACAAAACCACACCGATTGATAATTTATTGGCTTTTCATATCGCTTTTGGCAAAACCGTGCCCGATATTTCCGTGAACGCGGTTGCCAATTTAGGTTATGCCGAAGCTAAATTTATTCAACCAGTGTTTGTAGGTGATACGCTGACTACAAGTAGCGAAGTCATCGGCCTGAAACAAAACTCCAACGGCAAAAATGGCGTGGTTTGGGTGCGCTCCACCACGGTTAATCAGCACAAAGTGGCTGTTATGAGCTGGGTGCGCTGGGTTATGATTCATAAAAGTGAGCATCATCAAACCAATCTTTCTGCACCTGCGCCAGAGACGGTGATTCCAAAATTGGCGCCATTTGTCAGCGTTGAACACTTGCAGTTATCGCCTTATATGTCGGCCAAATATTACCAAACCAACGCCACAGGCGGCGACTATTTGTGGGAAGACTATCAAATTGGTGAGCGCATCAATCATGCCGCCGGCATGACCATCAATGAGAGCGACCACAGCTTGGCGACAAGGCTTTATCAAAACAATGCCAAATTACACTTTGACGCGCACTTGATGAAAAACTCAGCCATTGGCCAGCGTTTGGTTTATGGCGGCGTGGTAATTTCTGCTTGTCGCGCGTTGAGCTTTGATGGTTTAGAAAACGCCCTCAGCATTTTAGCCATCAACGGTGGTACGCATGCAAATCCATGCTTTGCGGGCGACACCATTTACACATTTACTGAAGTCTTGGACGCATGGCCACTGCCAAAACGTACCGATATTGGCGCATTGCGCTTGCGTATGGTGGGCATTAAAAATATGGCCGCCCATGAAATAGGCGAAATTAAAACTGAAAATGGCTATCACCCGAATGTGGTGCTAGACCTTGATTACACCGTGCATATGCCACGCAAACATTAATAACAAAGTATTACAGCTAAAGGAAAGCACCATGGCAACCCTTGTCCACCCTTCTGAAGCACTTTTTGGCGGCGAAAAACCTTTCCCGCTCATCCCTGCCTGCGAGCATTTTGCAGGGAGCGAAAAACTTATTTTAAAAGCGCTTTCGCTGCAAGATACTATCGGACCAGTATTTGATATTACCTGTGACTGCGAAGATGGCGCAGCTTCAGGCTTAGAACGCGAACACGCTGAGATGATTGTGCGCGTACTGAATTCAGACGCCAATCAACACAAAATGGCTGGCGCGCGTATTCATGATTACACACACCCTGCCTGGAAGTTAGATATTGATATTTTGGTGGCAGGTGCTGGGCAAGTATTAAGCTACATCACTATTCCAAAATGCACGGATATCGCGCAGGCTAAAGAAATGATTGCCTACATTCAAAAAGTGGCAACCTTTAGCGGCATCGCCCGCGTGATTCCTATACACATTTTAATTGAAACGCACGGCGCCCTCTATCAAGTGCATGAAATCGCCAAGTTACCTTGGTTGCAAGTGCTTGATTTCGGTTTAATGGATTTTGTCAGCGCGCATCATGGGGCCATTCCTGCCCTTGCCATGCGTAGCCCTGGCCAATTTGAGCATCGCTTACTTGCCCGTGCCAAAACCGAAGTGGTTGCCGCGGCCCTCGCCAATGGCGTTGTACCAGCGCACAACGTGACGCTTGATTTAAAAAACGTTGAGACCACCCTAAGCGATGCCACACGCGCACGTAATGAATTTGGCTTTTTACGCATGTGGAGCATTTACCCCACGCAAATTCAAGCCATTGTGGATGCCATGAAACCTAATTACGATGAAGTGATAGATGCTGCCAATATTTTAATTGCCGCACAAGATATGGCATGGGGGCCAATTCAATATGCGGGCGAACTTCATGACAGAGCAACCTACCGTTATTTCTGGGAAGTGTTGCAAAAGGCCAAACTCACTAATGTGACCATTCCAGACGAAGCGCAGAAAAGGTTTTTTTAATGTCAAATTTAATCACGGCAGGCGCACGTTTTCGTGCAGCTATTGCACAAGAAAAGCCGCTACAAATTATCGGTGCAATCAACGCTTACCACGCCATGCTTGCCACCCAAACTGGCTTCAAAGCCATTTATTTATCGGGCGGCGGTGTGGCGGCTGGCTCACTCGGCTTACCTGATTTAGGTATTTCCACGCTTGAAGATGTGCTTGTGGACGTGCGACGCATCACCGATGCCGTCGATACGCCTTTATTAGTGGATATAGACACGGGTTTCGGTGGCGCTTTCAACATTGCCCGCACCATTAAAAGCGTGGCAAAAGCAGGTGCTGCCGCCGTACATATTGAAGACCAAGTATCCGCCAAACGCTGTGGTCATCGCCCCAATAAAGCGATTGTCAGCTTAGAAGAAATGGCCGACCGTGTAAAAGCTGCTGTGGATGCAAAACCATACGATGATTTTGTGGTTATGGCGCGCACCGATGCGCTGGCTGTAGAAGGTTTGCAATCTGCCATTGCCCGCGCTTGCGCCTGTGTTGAAGCAGGGGCTGATATGATTTTTCCTGAAGCGATAACTGATTTAACCATGTATAAACAGTTTGTGGATGCAGTAAAAGTACCAGTATTAGCCAACATTACCGAATTTGGCGCAACACCGCTTTTTACTGTGGATGAGCTAGCCAGCGCCGACGTGAGCATGGTGCTGTATCCGCTTTCACCGTTTCGCGCCATGAATCAGGCCGCGCTGAATGTTTATCAGGCGGTAAAGAAAGACGGCACACAAAAAAATGTGCTCAACACCATGCAAACCCGCATGGATTTGTACGACCACTTGGGTTATCACTCTTTTGAACAAAAGCTCGATGCCTTATTTAATCAAAACAAATCATAACTGAGAGGAAACTGCATGTCTGATGCCGCAACCACTTTAGAACCTAAAAAGAAAAAAGGCGTGGCTTTAGCAGGTGTCGCCGCCGGAACAACAGCCATTTGCACCGTTGGCCACACCGGTAACGACCTGCATTATCGTGGCTATGACATTATTGAACTCGCCAAACACACCACGTTTGAAGAAGTTGCTTATTTGCTCATTCAT
Source organism: Pseudomonadota bacterium (assembly GCA_029569495.1). Classification (GTDB taxonomy): domain Bacteria; phylum Pseudomonadota; class Gammaproteobacteria; order Burkholderiales; family Methylophilaceae; genus Methylotenera. The sequence goes on from JAKQTB010000001.1 coordinate 24,320, forward strand.
GGCGCATTACCGAACCAAGCGGAACTTACTGCCTACCATGCGCGTTTAAAAAAACTGCGCGGCATTCCTCAGGCCTTAAAAGAAGTGCTGGAGCGTATTCCAAAAACAGCACACCCAATGGACGTGATGCGCACAGGTTGCTCTGTGCTCGGCACACTCGAACCTGAAACGGCTGACCGCAATATTCATGATGCCAAAAAGCTGGGAGACCGCTTAATTGCCTGCTTTGGTTCCATTTTGATTTATTGGTATCAGTTTAGCCACAATCACAAACGCATTGATGTGGAAAGTGATGAAGATTCAATCGCCGCGCACTTTTTGCATTTATTGCACGGCAAAAAACCTTCTGACTTACACATTGCCGCGATGAACACTTCGCTCGTCTTGTACGCAGAGCATGAATTTAATGCTTCTACGTTTACCGCACGTGTGATTGCTGGCACTTTATCAGATATGTATTCCTGTATCACGGGTGCCATTGGTGCATTGCGTGGACCAAAACATGGCGGTGCAAATGAGGCGGCAATGGAAATCATTGAGCGTTATAAAACAGCAGATGAAGCCGAAGCTGACATCATGGCACGTATGGCTCGCAAAGAAATTATCATTGGTTTTGGCCATCCTGTGTACACTATTGCCGACCCTAGAAACGAATCCATCAAAGCCGTTAGCCGCAAGTTAAGTGAAGATAACGGCAATATGACGCTATTTGATGTTTCTGCACGCATTGAAGAAACCATGTGGCGTGAAAAGAAAATGTTCCCAAATCTCGATTGGTACAGCGCCTCCAGCTACCACATGATGGGCATCCCGACAGGCATGTTCACACCGATTTTTGTCATTTCACGCACCACAGGCTGGGTTGCGCACGTGATTGAACAACGCATTGATAACAAAATCATTCGTCCAAATGCCGAATATACGGGGCCAGACAACCGTCCCTATGTTCCACTCGCTCAACGTTAATTTTAAGAAAGCTTTTCATGTCTAGTCATATTTCTAATGTACGCCCCGCGCCAGACCAAGTGATTGTCGATATTGCCAACTACGTGGCCGATTATCAAATCAACTCGGATGAAGCCTTTGATACCGCTCGCAATTGCTTGATGGATACGCTGGGCTGTGGTTTTGAAGCCCTAGATTACCCAGCTTGTACTAAGTTGCTAGGCCCAGTAATTGCTGGAACTGTGGTACCCAATGGCGCAAAAGTGCCCGGCACTTCATATCAATTAGACCCGATCTTAGCTGCCTTTAACATCGGCGCGATGATACGCTGGTTAGACTTTAACGATACCTGGCTTGCCGCAGAATGGGGTCATCCATCAGATAATTTAGGCGGCATATTAGCGGTGGCTGATTATATTTCACGCAAAAATGTGAGTGAAGGTAAAGCCCCGTTAACCATTAAAGACGTGCTCACCGCCATGATTAAAGCGCATGAAATACAAGGCGTATTAGCGCTAGAAAATAGCTTTAACCGCGTGGGGTTAGACCATGTAATTTTAGTCAAAATCGCCTCAACGGCCGTGGTGACTAAGCTACTTGGTGGTGATAAAGAAGACATTATCAACGCCGTTTCTAACGCGTTTGTGGACGGCCAAAGCTTGCGCACTTACCGCCATTCACCTAATACTGGCTCACGTAAATCATGGGCAGCGGGCGATGCCACTTCACGCGCAGTACGCCTAGCCTGGATGACTTTGCAAGGTGAAATGGGCTATCCATCTGCACTCACAGCAAAAACCTGGGGCTTCTACGATGTGTTGTTTAAAGGCAATGCGTTTAAATTTCAACGCCCATACGGTAGCTATGTGATGGAACAAGTCTTGTTCAAAATCTCATTCCCAGCTGAATTTCACGCACAAACCGCGGTGGAATGCGCAATTCAGCTCAATGCGCAAGTCGGCAGCAAATTGCAGACGATGGAACAAATCGCGGCGATTGATAAAATTGTGATTACAACACACGAATCAGCCATCCGCATTATTGATAAAACGGGTCCATTAGATAACCCAGCAGACCGCGACCACTGTATTCAGTACATGGCTGCCATTGGATTACTAAAAGGCAATTTAACTGCGCAAGATTACGAAGATGCTGTAGCGGCTGACCCTCGTATAGATGCAATTCGCGCAAAAATGGTTTGTGTAGAAAAAGCTGAATACACGCGTGATTACCTAGACCCAGAAAAACGCTCGATTGCTAACGCGATTCAAGTGTTCTTCAAAGACGGTTCAACTTCAGAAAACATTGCAGTGGAGTATCCAATTGGCCACCGTCGTCGTCGCGGTCAAGGCATTCCAGAACTCGTTAAAAAATTCAAAGTGAATTTAGCGCGTCGCTTTGATGCTAAAAAACAGGATGAGATTTTGGCTTTGTGTTTAGATCAAAATAAATTAGAAGAAACTTCTGTGAATACGTTTGTAGATATGTTATCTGCTTAAAAATTTCAAAAATAAGCTGCGAGCAAAAAATACTGCCCTGCAAGCCTTTATTTATAAGGCTTGCAGGGCAGTACTATAGGAGACCGCAATTCTAAAGAAAACTTATATTGTTAACGGCACGCTTTTACGCTTACGGGCTGGTTGCTTTAAACTCTATTTTATAGATTGATAAATAACCACCCCAACGACTCTGATAAACCAAATCAACATTTTCTGGGAGTTTTTTAAGAGAATCTACAAAGGGTAGCAATCTGGCTAGAAGCGTATTGTCTTCTGCATCAGAGTTTTTTGGCGTTGTCCAAGCGCGGTAGTAACTGCCTTCCTTTTGCACTAGATAATTACCATCCCCTTCCTCATTCGCCCAACGCCTGATTTGATTAATATCTCCGTGTAAATCATCTCGAGCCTGCAATGCTATAGTATTAAACAAAAGCGGCGTACCGCCGTAATCTTCCATTTCCCTTACACGCATGAGTAAATCATTATTCACAACAAAATAAATAGGGCGCTGTGAGCCAAAAGTGCTTCTAATTTCGGTCAATGCTTTATCGCTATCCATGGTGAGCCAGCGTGCCATTTGATTTAAACGACTCTTCTCAGCACTTGGGGCCAACAACAAATTTCCCTGTAGCTTTTTCCACAGATTACTTTTAAAAGTTTCAGTAGAGGGCTTGTTTAACCACCCTTCACGACCACTTAAAAAATTAATTCGCTGACCATCATCCCACCAACTTAAAATAAGTGCATTCTCTGGGGTGTGTGTCTGAATTAACTTAGCTGTCTCCACCCAAATAGATTGCCTTAATGCAGTGGTATTAGGGGTAAGACTGTCGTGTGTTCCTGCGGGAAAAAGTATGGCGTTACTTGCCTGTGCGTTTTGGTTTTTATAATTAGCAACCAATAAACTAAACGCATCTTTACCATTTTTCTGAAAGGTATACCGGCTATTCTCATCAACAGGAAAAACACCTCGGAGATCAGATGTTTTTTCCTGAGTTCGCTTTACCATCAAGGGTGCATCTGCGTCCTGCTTCATGCTACTCAGCTTATATTGCTTATATAGTAGCGTACCGCCAGCTATCAGCAGTACGCCACTAAACAACACCAGACAAGCTTGTTTTAAACTTTTGAGCATGGTGTCACTTGTCACTTAGCTTGCGTCTTTTTGAGCGGAAGCTAAGTAAGCTTGAACGTAAGGCAGGAAAGCCAACCAATGTACCCGCAATCATTAACAGCAAGCCCCCGCCACCCAACATATTTTCACTACCCAGTTGGCTCGCATCGCTTACTTTAACCTCTTTACCAGCTTTAGCGGCATCTGCTGCTTCACGTAAACGCGTGTCTTCATCCATAATTTCAGCATAACCACGCATTAATTCAGACCAGCCTTCGCTATAAGTATAGCCACCTGGATTCACATGGAAAATTCCCTTGTAATGTTTAATGACATCATGTTCCCACATGTCAGCGTAAAGTCGCTCTATCCGGCTTGGGTTGTTGCCCTTTGCCCAAAATAGCTGGAAGAATCCACCAGCTGCATCTTTTTCGGGTGCAGGTGGGGCTGGGCGATTAGTTTTTTGCCCAACCAGCAAGCCGTCTTCATATAGCTTATTCACTACCTTCTTGGCACTTTGCTCAACATTTAAACCTTGAATAGTACCTTTATCCGCGGTATCTAAGTAAGCTTTGGCAAAGCTTTCTGAGTGACACAAAGTACAGGTTTGCACCCACGCCTTTTTACGATCTTCAAACCAAGGGTGAGAAAGATTATTGGCAATTTCAGGCGTAGGGTTGAAACCCCAGCGTACTTTACGCACTAGATTGTGTGAATACTCGCCTTTATATTCAAAATGGCAAGTCTGGCAAGTTGGTGCGGTATAACCACCTTTGCCAACAGCTTCCTTCAAAGGCACTTCAAAATTCCATTTGGTCTTGCCCATCGTCAAGTATTGAGTACCATGCTTGGATAACATGTAGTTTTCAAACTCATTATGATCCACACCATTGTGACAGGTTGCACAAGCCTCTGGTTGTCTAGCCTCTGCCGCAGAAAAAGTATGGCGAGTATGGCAACCATCACATTTATTTTGTTGGTAATGGCAAGAATCGCAACCTTGTGCTACTTCACGCTCAGGCATAGCAGCCCACGTTGCAGTTTCAACATTCGCCTCCCAATCAACGGCATGGGAAGGGTGTCCTTTAGCCCACTGCTTTTGAGGCCACTCTTGCTCTTTTTCAGACTCAGCTTCAGCAAATTCGTTTAAGTGGCAAGTACCACAAGATACGCGATCAGGCATGACTAGCGCTTTAGCATGGTCAATCTTTGTAACGCCTACTCCACCATGACAATCAATACAACCAACTTGCTTGAGTGGCTCACCTTTTTTCAACAAATTTAACTTGCGTAAATTATTTTCAACTTCCGTTATTTTTTGTTTCTTGTAAGCACGAGCGTCACTATCAGGTAATTTACGAATAGCTTCTAAATCACTATGTGAGCTACTTTTCCATGCGTGAAAAGCACCTGGCGTTGTTGTTTGGTGGCACCCCACACAATCAGACTGCGTAAATTCACCTTTTATCGTTTGGGGAGGCGAGTAAAAATCTTTTGGATTCCAGTATTTTTGAATCGGGATAGGCTCCCAAAATTTGCCGTGGCTACCTTTTCCAGGATGCGTATCGTAATAATTTTTCTTAATCTTCTCAAAGTCATGCTCTACAGCCCAAGCGGTATTGATAAGACCCAATCCAATTAAGCTAGCTAAAAATGTAGTTAAAATCCACCCTATTAGATTTTTCATTTCACCACCCCTTAAATTTAGAACAAAATTTCAATTAACTAAAACTATTGCTAACTGAGTGTTGCGTTATCACTATTCAAAACAATGACTAATTTTTATACTTATGTGATTAGATACCAATGCTAGGATTATGGGATTACATTCACAACAACCAGATTTAAAAATTTAAATGGTCCAGTAAGTTACATATGTCAACGGTATTGAATGGTCGTTGTAGTTATTTAAATCCTACTTAAAACTGGTATGCAAAGAAGATTTACACGCCATGCCGACACTATGGAGAGTATTGCTGTTGGAAATGCAAACGACCACTGTCGTCGCGGTGAAAACATTCCGTAATTGGATGAAGAAATTTTAGTGAATTTAGCGCGTTAATTTGATGATAAAAAAACAGGATGAGATTTTGGCTTTATTTTTAGACCAGACTAAATTAGAAGCGACTTCTGTGAATACATTTGTCAACTTTCTCACATTTTGATTTAGTAAATTACAGCAAAAAAAATAGCACTCAACTAGGCGCCAAAATACACCCAATTGGGTGAAAGACAACCCCAATATTGAGTGATATTGTGAGTATACTAAAATTTACAAATTAGGAGGTGTGAGATGAATTTTAAAATAGCTACAATTGGGTTGTTGTCTTTATTTGCAGCGTCTGCACAAGCGGCAGTGATTGGGAGCGATGCAGGTATCAAGGCTGACATCGTTGCCAGTGGCAACTTCAACAATGAGGGCGCCGATGGCGCGCTAGGTTTATCCTACAACGGTAAAGAGTGGATTAATTGGGGAACTCATTCCTCTTGGACGTGGTTATCAGCGTCTAATTTAGCATCCCCCGTTAACACATTGGGTGGCAACAACCCACTTGGTGCATCAATTTTGGCTTCAGGCTCAAATTTCGTTCTGAATGGTTTTTTTGACGGCCTGACATTTATTCAAACCGCAACTCTTAATAACCCAAACCAAATTGGTTTTACGATTTCTTTAACCAATAATACAGGCAAAGATATTACCGACGTATTTTGGGGCGTAGGTCTAGACCCAGATATCAATATCGCTTTTGGTACTAGTAATTACGCTACAATCAACGCCATTACAGGTCTTGGTGGTAATGCTGCTGTCAGCGCGTCTGGTTCTGGTCAAACATTGACTTTAGCAAATACTACCAGCGCTTCAGCCTTTAATATTGCAGCCTATATTAATGGTGGTGATTGTTGTAGCCCTGTCGACCCAGCAGTCGCACTTGCAGCTGGTCAAATACTAGGCTATTCAACCAACTCCGATGATTCAATTAGCTTGGCATACGGCTTGGGAACGATTGGTATTGGCAAAACCGTGACCTTCGGCTACAGCATTGCTGCGGTTCCAGAACCTGAAACTTACGCCTTAATGCTTGCTGGTTTGGGGTTAATTGGTTTTACTGCACGTCGCAGAAAAAACTAGCTCGCAATAAAATTAGTCTGGTCGAAAGGCCCTGCTAAATTTAGCAGGGCTTTTTTATTGCGCCATTCATCAAGTTATAAATATTTATTGTCTCTTAATTCTAAAATTCTCACTAAAATCATTTTTTAGAAAGAAATTAATATTCACAAAAGTACATCTATGGTAAGTAATTTGTAGATGGGAAACTGACCGAGAAAAAATTACTGTCCTGCAAGCCTTTATTTATAAGGCTTGCAGGACAGCTCTAATGGTTGCATCTTCGGAAGTTGCAATCTTTTGACTAAGAACTTTCATTTCAAGATTATTAATCCCATGCAAATTGAATAGTTTTGAATCGCATACTATACATATAAATAAAAGCTTTTTGCACACCCTGCGACTAGGGTAAAATAGCATTTCATTCGAACCGTTGTTTTGAAAGCTCGCACGATGTCACTTACCACGCTCAACGCCCTCTCCCCCCTTGATGGCCGCTATCAATCTAAGCTAGATGCACTACGCCCTTACTTTAGTGAGTATGCGCTGATAAAACACCGAGCTTGGGTTGAAGTTGAGTGGCTAAAAGCGCTGTCAGCGGCTAAAGATTTACAAGAAATTGCGCCGTTTAGTGCTGAAGCGATTAAAGAGTTAGATACAGCAATAGCCAACTTTAGTGAAGTTGATGCGGCACAAGTGAAAGCCATTGAATCACGCACGAATCATGACGTGAAAGCGCTTGAATACTGGCTAAAAGAAAAGTTTGATGCTAATCCAGAAATCAAAAAAGCCAGCGAATTTATTCATTTTGCTTGCACATCAGAAGATATAAACAATTTATCGCATGGTTTAATGTTAAAAACTGCGCGCGATAGCGTAATGTTGCCATTTTTAAACAATTTAATTGCACGTTTGAGCGAGTTAGCACAACAATTGGCCGCGCAGCCAATGCTTTCACGCACACATGGCCAAACCGCTTCCCCTACGACCATGGGTAAAGAGTTGGCTAATGTGGTTTTTCGTTTACAGCGCCAACAAAAACAATTAAAAAACAATGAGATATTAGGAAAAATCAACGGTGCTGTGGGTAACTTTAATGCGCACTTGTCAGCCTACCCATCGTTTGATTGGGAAAGTTTTGCCAAGCACTTTGTAGAATCGCTCGGATTAGCTTATAACCCGATGACCATCCAAATTGAACCGCACGATTATATGGCAGAACTTTTTGACACTTTTGCGCGCATCAACACCATTTTAATTGACCTTAACCGCGACATTTGGGGCTACATTTCAGTCGGCTACTTTAAACAAAAGGTTAAAGCGGGTGAAATTGGCTCGTCTACCATGCCGCATAAAGTGAATCCGATTGACTTTGAAAACTCAGAAGGTAACTTAGGTTTGGCGAATGCAGTGTTGCGCCACATGGCGGAAAAGTTGCCTATTTCACGCTGGCAACGCGATTTAACTGACAGCACCGTTTTGCGTAACATGGGCGTGGCATTTGGCTACACCTTGCTGGGCTTTGATTCATGCTTACGCGGCTTAAACAAACTCGAAATTAACGCGGCAAAACTGGCTGAAGATTTAGACAATAGCTGGGAAGTGCTTGCTGAACCGATTCAAACCGTAATGCGCCGCTATGGTATTGAAAACCCTTACGAGCAACTCAAAGAACTCACCCGAGGCAAAGGCGGCATCAATAAAGATTCGCTGCATGTGTTTATTAGCGGTTTAGCGATTCCGCATGATGCCAAAGTTGCCCTACTTGCCCTCACGCCAGCGACCTATATTGGCAAGGCAACGGAGCTTGCGAAGCATATTTAATGTTGCTGGGATGAAGTCAACATTGCAACACTTCAGCCCAACAACCATGAATAGCCAGCTTGGTGTTATTGGCCGGCTTTTTTTTCAGTCTATATTTCTACTGGCTTTTTTACTCGCCTGCCCGAAAACACAGGCTGCAGAGCTTCAATATCAAGTTGAAATTAATGTTACTGCAGAAAACGCGAATGGCCAGATGACCGCAATCAAATCGCTGCTTGAGAAGCATTTACCCATTATTAAATGGCGTGAAAATTCTAGGTTAACCCCAGCCGAATGGCAGCGCCTCGTCAGCGTGGCCCCGCAAGACATTAGAAACCTGCTTAAAACTGAAGGTTATTTCTCTCCCAACATCACCTCCGCCATAGAAAAAAAAGGTGAAACCTCGCTTGCCACCTTTACCATTGCGCTGGGTAAGCCTGTGACAATCAGTAAAGTCAATATTCAATTTGATGGCGCAATTCTACAACAGGATAATGACGCCTCACCCAACATTGAAGCGCTTAACAAAGAGTGGTTGTTACCAATAGGCGAGCAGTTTCGCCAAGAGTATTGGAGTTTAGCTAAACAGAAACTATTGACCAGCTTACTCGTAGAGCGTTATCCCAATGCCCACATCAGCAACAGCAAAGCTGAAGTGGATTTAAAAGCACATAGCGTTGCATTAACGGTAGAAGTCGATAGCGGGCCAGTGGTGAGATTTGGCGAATTAACGATTGAAGGCCTAGAACGCTACTCAGAAAGTGTTGTCAGAAACAGTAACCCCATTAAACCTGGAAAAGTTTATAACCAGACCGATTTGTTGACCTTTCAAACACGCTTACAAGAAACTGGCTACTTTAAAAACGTTGCAGTTACTGCGGATACGCAATTAGCCAACCATGAAAACAATGATGGCCCCATTAAAGTGGTGGTAGAAGAAAATAAAAGCATCAAAGTGGGGGTTGGTGCGGGCTACAGCACCAATACGGGTGCGCGGGTGCAATTCACCTATGATGACCTGGATTTTATGGATCGTGACTGGCGATTTGCCAGCAGTTTAAAGATTGAGCAAAAAGCGCAGTTTCTTGGCGGACAAATTCAGTTTCCTGTGACCAGCAAAGGTTATCGAGACAGCATGAGCGCCGACATGAACCGCACCGCATTTGAGGGACAAACAGTAACTTCCAGCCAACTCGGCATTAAACGTACATGGGGTCCACGTAAACGAGAACAATATTTAGGTGCCAATTATCTGATTGAGCAGCAGGATGTAGATGGTGGCGAAACCACCACTAAAAAAGTGGGTACCCTTAATTATGGCATCACCCTCAGGCGCACAGATAACGATTTAGCACCCATGCGAGGTTATTTATTTAATGCGCAATTTGCAGCCGCCCCGCTAGATTCACTATCAAATGGCCGCTTTTTACACAGCTATATTAAAACGCAGGCCTATTACCCCATTTCCAGTAGCACTCAGTTGATTGCCCGCGCCGAACTAGGCATGGTGAATGGCAAAAATAGCGCGCCTGAGACGTTTTTGTTCCGCGCTGGTGGCGACCAATCGGTTCGCGGTTACGCATTTCAAAGCTTAGGCATCAAAGAGGCCGATGCAACGGTCGGTGGTCGCTACCTTGCCACAGGCAGTGTTGAAATTGTGCAATGGCTTACGCAACAATGGGGGGCAGCTGTTTTTGTGGACGCAGGCAATGTTGCAAATCTATGGCAAGACTTAAAACCTGTTTATGGCTATGGTTTAGGTGTTCGCTGGAAAAGCCCGCTTGGCCCAATTGGGGCAGACATCGCCTATGGGCAAGAAGTGGATGACTATCGACTGCACTTTAATATTGGGGTGGCTTTTTAATGCTACGCCGCACTTACCTTTGCATTTATGCTCTATGCCTGATGCTGGCAGCGCTATTCGTCATTCAAACAGCCCATGGTGAAATGTCCATTAGCGTTAATTCCAGTCTCGATTCATTTAGCCATGATTTAGAAGGCATGCATTTAAAACTTGAAAAACTAGATGCTTCATGGCAACTCTCACCCTTTGGTGATGGCCAATTGACTGTAGATAAAATCCGTGCAAAAAGACTCACTATTACCTTTAAAACCCAGCCAAAAAACGCTGGTGATAACGCGCTTCCTGAGCGCATTAAACTGCCATTTCCTGTCAATATTCGTCAAGCCGAGGTAGCTGAGTTGTTACTTATGAGTGGTGACCAATCTTACCAATTCAATCAAGTAAGGTTTGCTTTAGAAGCAGATACGCAAACGATTCACATTAAACAGTTGCGCGCCGATACGCCGTGGGGTGAAACTAACCTAAAACTTGATGTAAATACACTGAAGCCGTTTGTGCTTTCCGGTGAGGTTTCGCTCAAACAAAGCACCGATAATGTACCTTATGATGTGCTGGCGCAATTTTCTGGCGACTTGCACCACCTTACCTTTGCAAGCAAGGCAATGCTCTCAAAACAAGCGGGTAAATTCATGATTCACCAACAAAACCCGCAACAACTGGCCCCAGCCGCGTTAGTTGCATTAAATGGTCAACTAGATTTAATTGGAGATTACCCCCTTGCTGTTACCGCAAACATAAGCCAGCTGAACCCCGAACGTTTAGGTGACTACCCTGCAGCAATGCTTAATTTTAATATCGATTTACAAGGCACGCTTTTACCTGAAACCAATGTTGACGTTACGTTCAAATCGCACGATAGTGTTTGGCAAAATCAGCCATTTACCAGCACAGGCAAATTCAGCTTAACTGCCGAGAAAATACGCAATTTCGACCTTGAAGCTGCCATTAGTAACAACCACATTAAAGCTAATGGTATCCTGAATGAAATAGCCAGCCGTATTGAGTGGCAGGCCAATTTAACAGATATCAGCAAGCTCGGCCAAGGCTATTCTGGAACGCTGCGTGCCGATGGCGTGGTTGAAGGTATGCTTAAAGATTTATTTGCAGGTGAAAAAAATCAATTTTCACTCCAGTTCAATTTAGCCGGAGAAAAACTAAGCCTACCACAAGGCCTGAAAATAGCGCAACTCAATGGCCAAGCAGCAATGAAACCTGAAGCAGATGGGACTGTGACGGGGGAATTCAAAGCAAATGGTCTTCAATATAATCAATACCCGCAGCTTGATAGCCAAATCACCTTAGCTGGCACTAAACGCAACCACAAAATCAACATTAACGCAGTCGGTAAGCACATGCAATTCGACTCGTTACTTGAAGGCGGAATATCTGAGAATCAATGGCAAGGTTTGCTGCAAAAATTAAGCTATACCGGTCAACATCCGGTTCAGCTTGTTAAACCAGCTAACCTCAAATTTGGACTGTCTAATCTTTCAGCTGACAACGTGCAGTTACAACTGACTAAAGGCCGCGCCTTGATTGACCAATTGAAATTCAACCAACAAGAATTGACGACAACTGGCCGACTTGAAAATATCGCACTAGATGATTTACCAAAAGAACGCCTACATTTGCCTGACACCCTTCAGGGAGAAGCCACGTTTTCGGGAAGGTGGGATGTACACGCAAAAGAAAATTTAAATGGGCAGTTAAAATTTTGGAAAGAATCTGGCGATTTGACTCTTGCCAGTCATGATGGCTCACAAAGGCCACTAGGTTTAGAAACTCTAGCACTTGATATCGCAATTACGAATAACGAAGCGGTGTTGTCAACACAACTCAAAGGACGCAATATTGGCAATGCAGAACTCCTTTTTACAACAATTTTGACTAAAACTGACGCAGGCTATGCTTTGCTTGCGGAGGCGCCTTTGTCAGTAAAAGGCACTGTGCAATTACATACTTTGGCTTTGCTGCCACTCCCTACGTCTCTTATGGATGCAACGCTGGATGGTGAGCTTGATTTATCAGTCAATGGGCAAGGTACATTGCGTACACCTAATCTTAGTGGCAGTGTACGAGCAAAAAATCTGCAATTCATGTTACCTTCTGAAGGTGTTGCGCTGACACAAGGCTTGCTTGACGCGCAATTTGAAAATGACCAGCTCACCATTCAAAAAGCTTCTTGGCAAGGCGGCGAAGGTTTTGTTGAAACCAATGGATTTATGCGTTTAGATAAAGGCAAACCCATCATCAACCTAGCATGGAATGCGCAAGAGTTCACTGTAATTTCACGTGCTGATCGGTTGTTAGTCATGAGCGGCAAAGGCGCTACTGAATTAACTGACAACATACTCAGTATTTCAGGCAATTTTACTGTGAATCGCGGTTTAGCAGAGCTTGCCAATGAAGACACGCCCGTTTTGGGGGATGATGTGATTGTGTTAGGCCAATCAGAAGCCATACAGGAGCGGGCATTACAAATACTACTCAACGGCTTACGCGTTAGTTTGGGAGATGATTTCAGATTGCGCGGCCGCGGGCTGGATGCAGAGCTGGCTGGCGCTCTTACCTTCACCGGTTTGACGCAGTACCGTCCGCATACAGAAGGCAGCATTCAGATAACAAAAGGCACTTATATGGCTTATGGGCAAGTGCTGACAATAGAACGAGGTATCTTCAATTTTAACGGCACCGTTGATAACCCAGGCATCAATGTGCGCGCCATGCGAAACAGTAAGCCCGTGAATGCCGGTGTTGAGATTACAGGTAGTGCGCAAATTCCAGCAACCAAACTGGTTTCCGACCCGAGCGTTTCAGATAGTGAAAAACTTTCATGGCTAGTCTTAGGCCATGGCATGGATCAAACAACAAAGAACGATTACGGGCTGCTATCGCTTGCTGCGGGCGCCATTTTGTCGCAAGGGCAGTCTGTGCCGCTACAAACACAAATTGCCCATGCTGCTGGACTGGATGAGTTGAGCTTTTCAGGTGGGGATGCCAACAGCGCCTCGCTGGTGTTTGGCAAACGCCTCACCTCAAGACTTTACTTAAGTTATGTTAAAAGCATTAGCGGCTTACTTGATGTCGCTCGGTTGACCTACAATGTCACCTCGCGCTGGTCTCTACGTGCCGAAGCAGGCACTGAAAGCGCGGTAGATGTGCTGTATACTTTTAGCTTTAAATAATATCTAACAGCAGACAAACGCCAATGAACGCAGATAAAAACAATTTAAGACTGGCCGTGTTGATTGATGCTGACAATACGTTTAATGTAATCCCGATTATTGACGAGTTATTTGAAGAAATATCTAAATTTGGAGATGCTAGTGTTAGACGTATCTATGGCGATTGGACACAAAATCAGTTAAGCCGCTGGAAGGAAATTCTGCCTAAACATGCAATTCAGCCCATTCAGCAATATGCAAATACTAAAGGTAAAAACGCCACTGATAGTGCATTAATTATTGATGCGATGGACTTACTTTATACAGCACCACTTGATGGCTTTTGTATCGTTTCCAGTGACAGTGACTTTACAAGATTAGCAATTCGATTTAGAGAGTCTGGAAAGTATGTTTATGGGTTTGGAGAAAAGAAAACACCTGAGTCATTAAGGGCAGCTTGCAACCAGTTTATTTACATTGAAATATTGTCTCAGAACAAATTATCAGATATGGCAACTGATAATTTAGATGAGACTGATACAAATCCAGATAACACTAAAACCAATCTAGTTATAAAATCTGCAAATACCCCAGTTGATGAAACTACGTTACTGACACCTGTTATCAAAAAAACATCCAAGCAATTAGCCATGGACACCAAACTGGTGTCATTAATTCGTTCAGCAATAGAAGCAACTTCCGAGTCCAATGAAAATGGCTTTGCTAATTTAAGTGAGGTAAAAAAACATATCCTCAAAAATTATTCAGCGTTTGATTCTCGAAACTACGGTTACGCCAAATTTAGTGACCTCATCAATACAATCGGACTATTTGAATTAGATGCAAAGAAACAACGAATTAAAGATAAACGAAAAAAATGAATGAAATTTTAATCCTCTATTACTCTCAAGGCGGCGCCGTGCGCGACATGGCGCAACTCGTAGCACGCGGCGTTGAAAGCGTTCCAAACATTAAAGCACGCATTCGCACGGTACCTAAAGTATCCACCAATTGTGAGGCGACTGAAGCTGACATCCCCTCAACAGGCGACCCCTACGTTGAATTGTGTGATTTAGAAGAATGCATAGGCTTAGCCCTTGGTAGCCCAACGCGTTTTGGCAATATGGCCGCACCAATGAAATACTTTTTAGATAGCACAACCGCACTGTGGTTGAAAGGTGCGCTGATTGGCAAACCTGCCGCTGTATTCACCTCAACTGGGTCAATGCATGGCGGTAATGAAAGCACTTTACTGACCATGATGCTGCCGCTCATGCACCATGGCATGGTGATGGTTGGCTTACCCTACTCTGAACCCGAGCTTTCAAGCACACAAACTGGCGGCACTCCTTATGGTGCAAGCCATGTTGCCGGGGCCATGGATGATAAACCGTTAAGTGCTGACGAGCGAAAACTATGTATGGCCTTAGGCAAGCGCTTGGGCGAAATTGCGTTAAAGTTGAACGCATAAATGCCGGTGGTTTCGGATAATAAGTGCATGTTAATCAATAAAAAGAATCGAGCGAGTATCAAATGCGTTTAGCTAACGAGGCATTACAATTTCTGCGAAGCACCCGTAGTGGTGTACTTTCCACTTTTTCTGCAAAATATGCAGGTTATCCTTTTGGCTCGGTTGCGCCTTTTGTGCTGGATCATTCTGGTCAACCAGTGATTTTAATCAGTACCATTGCAGAACACACCCATAACATTGTTGCCAACCCAAAAGTGTCTTTATTAGTGTTTGCGGGCGATGACGATTTACAGGCAAACGCACGGCTAACACTGATTGGTGAAGCAAAACTGATAGATAAACAAGATGTCGATTTGCGCGCGCGTTATTTACGCTATTTACCACAGGCTGCGAGCTATTTTGATATGCATGATTTTAATTTCTATCGCATTGAAATTGCACATATACGCTATATTGCCGGGTTTGGTCGCATGGGCTGGATTGATGGCACTGAAATGCCGCACACTCAGCCGTTAGCAAGTAGCGTGCTTTCAACGCAAGAGGCTTCAATTATCGAGCATATGAATACCGACCACGTACATAGCTTAGTGGCTTACTGCAAACATTTTCACCAAATTGAAGCAACGCACGCGCAGATGCTGGGGATTGACCGTGATGGTTTTGATGTAAAAGTAACAGACGCACAACACAACACGCAGGTGTTACGGTTTCATTTCAACCAGCCTATTGAAGACGCACAGTCGGCTAGAGTAGCTTTAGTTGCCATGTCAAAAGCGGCAACAACATGATTCAAATACTAAGACTTGGTGCCTCCATTAGCTTAATTTCGCTCATTTTATTGTGCCTGTGTTGGGAGGCGTTTTTAGCCCCACTTAAGCCCAATGGCAGCATGCTGATACTCAAAACCGTGCCACTGTTACTGCCTTTATTTGGTGTGCTGCATGGTAAACGCTACACCTACCAATGGGCCAGCATGTTTATACTGTTTTACTTTACCGAAGGCGTGGTGCGCGCGTGGTCAGATACTGGTTTATCGGCCAATTTAGCGCTGATTGAGGTAGTACTTTGTGTCATCTTTTTTGTTTGTGCAATTTTTTATGCAAAACTCACGCGAAAGCCAGTTCAATAATTTATAATCAGGCTCATGATAGCTCACCCTTTAAAATCACGTAAAAAATTACGCACCAATCTTGTATGAAAATTCTTCTCTCAAACGATGATGGCTATTTTGCACCCGGCCTCAATATTCTTGCAGAACATATCGCGCAACTGGCTGAAGTGATGGTGGTAGCCCCTGAGCGCAATCGTAGTGGCGCAAGCAATTCACTCACGCTGGATCGGCCGCTAAGTGTGCGTAAGGCAAGTAACGGCTTTTATTACGTGAATGGTACCCCAACTGATTGTGTGCACATTGCCTTAACTGGGCTGATGGAAGACATGCCCGACATGGTGATTAGCGGCATTAACGATGGTGCCAATATGGGCGATGATACGATTTACTCAGGTACCGTCGCCGCCGCAATGGAAGGCTATTTGCTGGGCATTCCATCAATTGCTGTTTCCATGTCGCAACATAATTCAACGCACTTTGAAACAGCCGCAAAAGTAGCTGTTGAGCTAGTGCAGCATTACCAAAAACACGGTTTTAGTTCACCCACTTTGCTCAATGTGAATGTGCCTGATATTCCTTACAATGAACTGCAAGGCACTGTGGTCACACGATTGGGTAAGCGCCACAAAGCTGAACCTGTTGTGCAGCTTAAAACACCGCGAAATGAAACGGTATATTGGGTCGGTGCTGCTGGCCTGCCGTACGATGGCGGTG
Source organism: Pseudomonadota bacterium (assembly GCA_029569495.1). Taxonomy (GTDB): domain Bacteria; phylum Pseudomonadota; class Gammaproteobacteria; order Burkholderiales; family Methylophilaceae; genus Methylotenera. Next base: position 41,111 of record JAKQTB010000001.1, read on the forward strand.
AAGGCACAGATTTTTATGCAGTTGCCAATCACAAAGTGTCAATCTCGCCTATTCAAGTCGATTTAACCAATCATGCACAACTGTCAGACATCAATGATTGGCTGAAAAGCTAAGTCAATTGAAATGGAATGCGTGGAACACCCAAATTGGCGTTAACTAGACCCCCAACACAAACTGGCATCGGCATGACATCGCTGCGTACGCGCGAGCGTATGCTCACGCGCCTTCGTGATCAAGGCATTAAAGATGAAGTGGTGCTTTCTGCTATCTCAGCGATTCCGCGCCATATTTTTGTAGATGAAGCCTTATCAATTCGTGCTTATGAAGATGTTTCATTGCCAATTGGTTTTGGCCAAACCATTTCGCAACCTTACATTGTGGCGCGTATGTCTGAGGTATTGCGTAACGGCAAGCCGCTACAAAAAGTGCTTGAGGTGGGCACCGGTTGCGGGTTTCAAACGGCGGTTTTATCAAAATTAGCCAAAGAAGTGTATTCCGTCGAGCGTATTCGCCCATTGGTGATGAAAGCGCGCGGGCATTTGCGTGAGCTTAAATGCATTAATGTACGGCTAGGCCATTCAGATGGTGCGATGGGTTTACCAGAACACGCACCGTTTGATGGCATTATCGTCACCGCAGCGGCCAGCCACATTCCACAAGATTTGTTAGACCAACTTGCAGTGGGTGGGCGTTTAGTGATTCCTGTAGGCGTTGATGAGCAAATACTGGTGCTAGTTGAGCGCAGAACTGAGGCTGACTACCGCCAAACCAAGTTAGAGCCTGTTAAATTTGTACCGTTGCTCGGTGGTGTCAGTTAACTTATGCCTTTATTGATTAAGCCCCTTCGTTTTATTGGTTTTTGCGCATTAGTCATGACATTGACAGCCTGCGGTAGCAACCCGCCAGCACCGGTCACAGACCGTACACCGACCAAGCCCAGCAAACCTGTAGCTACCAGCCAAAGCACCACCACTAGCAGCAAAGCCAACCGCCCAACTTACAAACCTGGTGATTGGCGGCCTG
>JAKQTB010000007.1 GCA_029569495.1 Pseudomonadota bacterium
GCGCGAAATCAGTTTTTTGTGCCAGAAAATGACGCACGCCTGCAAGTGATTGAGGGCGACGGACTGCAATATTTAGCTGATCACGCAAAGGGCGCGGATGTGCTGCTGATTGATGCGTTTGACAGTAATGGCATTCCGCCAGATTTTTGCAGCCAGGATTTTTTTGATATGTGTGCAAGGTCATTAAAAAACGCCGGCATATTTGCCATCAATTTATGGGGCAGTGACCGAAATTTTGATGTTTATTTACAGCGCATCGAGCACAGCTTTCAGCAAAAAGTGCTGATTTTGCGCACCGGGCGGCCTGGCAATATTGTGGTGTTTGGCTTTAATGCACTGTACAAACATTTTAATATTGCCCAACTACAAGCCCGTGCTAAATTGCTTGAAAGCACGCATCGCATTGAATTTAATCAATTTTTAAAACAATTAATGGAAGATAATATCGTGCAGCACAATCAGTTGCAGTTTAAACGGGATGATCACGATGCTTAAAGCCGGTGTAGTTTTATTGCTGTTGTTCAACCTGCAACATGCTTGGGCAAGCAATTTAAAATTAGTAGAAGCTGCGCGTAGCCAAGTGGGTGTCACTCACAGTTACGACCCGCAATACACCAAGCTTGCTTACCCAAATGGTGATGTGCCGCTGCATAAGGGCGTGTGTACCGATGTGGTGATTCGTGCATTGCGCGATGCGCATCAGCTTGATTTGCAGCAACTGGTGCATGAAGACATGGCAAAAAACTTTGCGCTTTACCCTAAAAAATGGGGCCTAAAAAAGACCGATAAAAATATTGACCATCGGCGAGTGCCAAATTTGCAGGTGTATTTTAAGCGCCACTGGCAGAGCCTTGGCGCAACGCAAACGGCCAAAGATTATCAGGCAGGTGATATTGTCACCGTGATGCTGCCCGGCAATTTGCCGCACATTATGCTGGTGAGCAATAAAACAGAAAAAAACGGGCCAAGCAGGGCGCCCACGCCGCTGGTGATTCATAACATTGGTCGCGGCGCGCAAGAAGAAGCGGCGTTATTTGCCTACCCAATCACCGGGCATTACCGTTTACCAAAAAAATATTTAACAGAAGAATCAAGCACATGATACCTAACCGATACTTTGCCACTTGCCCACGCGGGCTTGAACAATTGCTGGCTGATGAGCTACAAACCGTCAAAGCAAAATCCATTAAACTCACTGATGGCGGCGTGAGTTTTGATGGTGATTGGGCTGTGTGCTATGCCGCTAATTTGCACTCACGAATTGCCACGCGTATTTTGTGGCAGGTTGCGCGCGGTAAGTATGTGAATGAAGAAGACTTATTCAATGCGGCTTACAAGCTCAATTGGCCACAATGGTTTGATGTAAAACATGATTTTATGGTGAAGGTCACAGGCGTTAAATGTCCGTTAAAAAGCTTGGAATTTGCCACCCTAAAAATCAAAGATGCGGTGTGCGATAAATTCAGGCTTGCTGTTGGCTCGCGCCCGTACATTGACACCAAAACGCCAGCGGTGCGCATTCATGCGTATTTAACGGCAGAAGAGTACCAGTTTTACCTCGACACTTCGGGCAATGCGCTCTACCAGCGCGGCAATCGCGGCGCGAGTATTGAAGCGCCATTGCGTGAAAATCTTGCCGCCGGTATTTTAAAACTCTCAGGCTGGCAACCAGGACAAGCCTTGTTAGACCCCATGTGCGGCAGCGGCACGTTTTTATTAGAAGCCGCCATGGTGGCGCTTAACATCGCGCCTGGCCATAAAAGAAGTTTTGGTTTTGAAAAACTCAACACGTTTGAACCCAATATTTGGCATCAATTAAAATCACAGGCTGCTGCAAAAGTGAAGTCCGTAACGTTTCAAAAAATTTACGGCTCAGATGTAGATTTACGTGCGGTGCGCATTGCCAAACGCAATTTGGAAGAAGCCGGCTTGCTGGCAGCGGTGCAGCTTTCACAACAAGATATTGTAAATGTGGTGCCGCCAGCAGACAGCGGCGTGTTGGTGGCAAACCCGCCTTACGGCGTGCGGATTGGTGAAGGTGACGATTTAGCGTTGCTCTACCCAAAAATGGGTGAAGCATTAAAACGCCGTTTTGCTGGCTGGAATACGTACTTTTTAACCAATGATTTCACCATGCCAAAACTGATGCGCTTAACGCCAAGCAAACGTACGCCATTATTTAACGGGCCGTTAGAGTGCCGGTTATTTGAAATTAAAATGGTGGCAGGTAGCAACCGAAAAGACAAAAATGAGGGATAATTTCAGCCCAACCTTTTTCGATGCTCTGGAAGCCTTTTAAATAAAGGCTCGCAGAGCATAAAAATTTTATCGATGCAAAATCAGGGGTTTTGATATGTCAGATTCACTCGTAGAATTGCGCAAACGCATTGACCAATTTGTGACCGATCGAGATTGGGCGCAATTTCATACACCTAAAAATTTAGCGATGGCGATGATTGTTGAAGCCGCCGAACTGGTCGAGCAGTTTCAATGGAATACACCAGAAGAAAGTCAGCAACTCACACCCGAAAAGCGCGAAGCAGTGAGCCATGAGTTGGCCGATACGTTTGTTTATTTGTTGAGATTGGCCGAAGTGTTAGAGATTGATTTGATTGCAGCGGCTAACGCGAAAATTGACCTGAATGCAAAAAAATACCCCGTCGAAAAAGCGCGGGGTAGTAACGCGAAATATACTGAATATCAATAGCTAGTGTAGGAGCGCAATCAATTGCGCTCCTAGATTAAGACTTAAAGCACCGCTAACGCAGCTTCATAGTTAGGTTCATCTGCAATTTCATTCACCAATTCACTGTGCAATACCTGGTTGTTTTCATCCAGCACCACCACCGCGCGTGCGGTTAAGCCGGCTAAACTGCTATCTAAAATCTGTACGCCGTAGTCTTTTGCAAACTTGGCGGTATCGCGGAAGGTGGAAAGTGTGACCACATTTTCAATGCCTTCTGCGCCACAAAAACGGCTTTGCGCAAATGGCAAATCCGCTGAAATGCATAACACCACAGTGTTATTAACGCTGCTCGCTTTTTGGTTGAATGTGCGTACTGAAGTGGCGCAAGTTGGCGTATCAATACTTGGAAAAATATTGAGCACTTTGCGTTTGCCAGCATAAGCGTCTAATGAAACCAAGTTACGTTTGGCATCCGCCAGTTGAAAGTCGGGTGCTGTTTGACCATTTTGCGGCAAATTGCCGCCGATTTGTACCGGGTTACCTTTTAAATGAACTGTTGCCATGTTGTGCTCCTTTGTTATTTTGCGTAGGGGTTATAAAGCGGTATTGATTAAAACGACATGATGCACACATCATAAAACAAATAAGCCCAGTTTGCACTGGGCTTTTTCATATTTATTTTGGATTTAATCCCTTGTTTTAATGAGGGTTTTAGCTAAACAAATCAGGCAAGTAAGTTTTCACTTAAATAGCCAATTGTCATGGTTTGATTATGCAATACGCTGTCGTTAGTATCTGGGCGAGGGGAGAACTCACCATAAGAATAAAAACCGGTTAACGTGGTTTGTGGGCCTAAAATTTGTTGAACCAGCCTGACTTCATCGGCCACATTTTCGGCCATCACCCCTTTACGGCCAACGCAGCTCACACAAACCGCCAACCCTGGCTGGTTGGTACTGGCGTGGTTGGTTACCAAGTGTGCGGCATCGCCTGCGCCCTCAACTAAGCGGTCATGGGTTGCCTGACAAAAACGTACGGTTTCACCTTCATCCACGTTTCCGGCAAAAGTAAGGCTGTTTTCTTTGGCATCAATTGCCAGAAGTGTGCGAATTTTTTCAATGTCGCGCTTGCCTTCTTCAATAATCGCAAACGGAAATTTTAAGCCAGAGCCAGGTAACCCTTTTGCCGAATGTGCGCCGATGTACATATTGTATAGGGGTAGCGCTGGTTTGCCGTCTAATTCCAGCACCACGTTTTTGTTAGATTTAGTCACTTTGCGTGGTGGGCCATAAGGTTTCCAGCCGCGGCCAACGCCTGTTGCCGCGATTAAATGCCGGCCGTATAAACCTACGGCAATCACTAAGCCTTCACCCACGTTGTCGTTAAATAACTGAACGGTTTTGCTAAAATTAAAGCCATCACCCGCCATGCCGCCCATAATGGGCGTGTTGCCAAGAATGCTCTTAAAGCCTTCAAGCAATTCAGAGCCATTCACATGCAGGCCATCTGAATAAACCAGCACGGCTTTTAATTCATCTGATTTTAACTGCCGCGCTAAATCGGCGGCCGTTTCATACGAGTTCTGCATACTGGTCATTTTGGTATGCGTCACGCGCTGTACGGTTTTTTCCCACTGAATTGCAGTGATTTGCAAGCTGTCATCCAGCACGCCATTGGCAGAAATTTCACCAGCAGTAGAGCAGCCGATAATTTGTGCGGCAGGAAAGCGCGCCTTTAAAGTGGCAGGCAATTTCGCATCGTTAAAGCGCTCTCGAGAACCAAACACCAACACTAAGCTAGCGCTTGGCAAAGGTGAAACAGCGGGTAAATCTTTAAGTGCTGTTTTGGCATTCAGTATTTCTTGTCGAACGATCATGAAAGTAATCCCTAAGATTTAAGTATGTTTTTACTTTAGTCTTGAGCTATAAACTAAAGTTGCAAATTGTTAAATTTTTGTGAGGCAATTGTAAAGTTTGTAAATCTATACCATTATGGTTGAAAATGCAAAATATTACATAGATACCACTATATATTAATGTAATACATTACATAGTATTGCTTATTGCGTGATTTTACATATAATGTAACCAAATTAATTGAAACAATTTTAGTGAATTTGCGCAGTCGTCAGCGCAACAATGATAACTAGGAGCTTGCTTGTGAGTCTGGATAAGCCAAGTCAAGAAGATCAATCGAACGCAAAAAAACTCAGCTTAGACGCGTTGTCGGCAGTTAAAGTCATGGTCATTGATGACAGCAATACCATTCGGCGCAGCGCTGAGATTTTTCTTAAAAACTCTGGCTGCAAAGTCATTCTAGCGGAAGATGGGTTTGATGCACTGGCAAAAATTGCCAATGAACATCCTGATATTATCTTTGTCGATATCATGATGCCGCGTTTGGATGGCTACCAAACATGCTCGCTCATCAAGCGAAACGCGCGCTATAAAACAACCCCAGTCATTATGCTATCTAGCAAAGATGGCTTATTTGACCGTGCGCGCGGGCGCATGGTGGGTTCAGATCAGTATCTCACCAAACCATTTACACAAGAAACGCTTGTTGATGCTGTGCAAACGTATGCGTCGTTAGGCAAAAATAATCAAGAAGAGGCAGATTGATATGGCAATTGAAAAAATATTAGTGGTAGATGACTCGGCAACGGATCGATTTTTTTTAACTGAGTTGCTAGAAACAGCAGGCTTTAGCGTCACGGGTGCAGACAGTGGCGAAGATTGCTTGGATAAAGTCGCAACAAATCCACCCGATTTAGTACTGATGGATGTTGTGATGCCGGGTTTAACTGGCTTTCAGGTGACGCGCATGCTGACTAAAGACCCAAAAACGACCAATATTCCAGTGATTTTATGTACAGGTAAATCGCAGGCAACGGACTTGGCTTGGGCGCTTAAAATGGGCGCCAAAGCCTGTGTGACTAAGCCTGTGGTGAGCGCTGATTTATTGGCGCTAATTAAAACGCTAGGTTAAGCTTTGTTTTTTTTATCAGTTTAGATATTGTCGTTCATCCACACTTAAAACATGGCAAAAACCTCAAATTTACGTGAGTTTCAAGAAGCAATTCTTCAAAAGCTAAAAGAAGCCACTTCGCAAGGTGCGGCAGAGTCCACATCACGTTTAGGCGTGATGGTGGGTGAGTATCGATTGTTAATTAACTTAACCGCCGTGACCGAGGTGTTACCAGTACCAACGCTACAGAGCGTTCCGCTCACGCAGCCTTGGTTTTTGGGTGTCGCTAACGTCCGCGGTAATTTATACAATATTACCGACTTGCTGCAATTTATTGGCAAGCCAGCATTGCCAAAAACCATACACAGCCGAATTTTATTATTGAACTCGCTCAACACTACGCAAACTGCGCTGGTTGTAACTAGCTTAGTAGGTTTACGGAATATTGAGTCGATGAAGGTGAAGCAAAAAGCCGATATTGAGCGAGGTTTGCTGGATTTATTGATTAAGCAAGTGTATGAAGATGAAAATCAGCAAACGTGGGAAGAGTTAAATATTGAAGCGCTTGTGCAGCATCAAGACTTTATTCAACCAACGATATAGCATTTTTTGAACTTGTGTAGCGAGATTAAAGTTGTAATTTAGTACTTAAGCATCTGATTTTAATAAACAAAATTTTAATTATAAAAAATTATAATTTTATGGATTGGGGTAAAAAATGGCGTTAAATCTAGCGGTTGTAAAAAGCTTGCCACAGTTACTTGGAGGGTTTTTTAGTAAGCTAACTAGCAAAAAAGCGAGCGCTTCAAGTTCTGAAACGGTAGGTTCTGGCTTAAAACAGCTTTACTTGCAAATTGCGGCGTTTATCATTTTTGCGGCACTGAGTTTTTGGGTGATTAATCAGGTGCGTGTGAACGGTCCAGTGTATAACACGTTACATGACTTTGACACGTTGGTTGCCGACACGGTGCCGCCACCGCTATACCCTGTAGATGCGTTTGCCGCGTATAACGAAGCCTATGTGGCATCATCCAATTTTAATAATGATAAACGGGATAAAGCACTGGCAAAGGCAGCAAGGTTTGAGTCTTTATTTAGAGAGCGTTCTGCTTACTGGCAAGAAAATATTGAAAATCCTGAATTAAAAGGCGCGTTGCTCGCTTCGATTAAAGCAGGTGAAAACTTTTTCTTGGTAGCAAAAAATCGCTTTATTCCTTCTTTGCCCTTGGGTACGGTAGCGGCTTCGGCTCCGCTTTCAGAGTTGACAGCTGCGTTTGAAGTAACCAACCAAACAGGTAACACGCTGCGTGAAGCAGTGGCTAGTGAAAACACCAAACTGCTCGAATCACAAACAAACTTTATTCAGCTTGTGCTGGCGGGTTTGTTGCTGTTGGGTTTAACTTTATTAGCGTTGATGTACTTTTTTGGTAAAAAGCAAGCAACGCAGGCGATGAAACTTACCGAACAGCTTGCAAAAGATGGTCAGGAGAACCAAGAGGCTGTTCTACAGTTACTTGATGAAATGGGTGATTTATCTGATGGTGACTTAAGTGTAAAAGCACAGGTTAAAGATAACATTACTGGCGCGATTGCTGACTCAATTAACTACACAATTGATAATTTACGGGACTTGGTGCTGGAGATTAACCGAGCGACGGAGCAGGTGACCTCAGCGACAGAAGTTGCGCAAGAAACATCAACCAAGTTGTTAAGCGCTGCTGAAACGCAGTCAGAGCAAATTTTGCAAACGACAGATGCGGTGACAGACATGACACGCTCTATTTTGCAGGTTTCTAACAACGCGACGCAGGCGTCTGAAGTGGCGCAACGCTCACTGGAAGCCGCAAACCAAGGTTCGCAAGCGGTGCAAAATACCATTGCGGGGATGAACGATATTCGTACACAAATTCAAGAAACCTCAAAACGGATTAAACGTTTGGGTGAAAGCTCACAAGAAATTAGTGAAATTGTGGAATTGATTTCCGACATTACCGAGCAAACCAATATTTTGGCGTTGAATGCGGCCATTCAGGCGGCATCTGCTGGTGAAGCGGGTCGAGGCTTTACCGTGGTTGCGGAAGAGGTGCAGCGCTTGGCGGAACGTTCAAGTGAAGCGACTAAGCAAATTAGCGCAATTGTGAAGACTATTCAAACAGATACCCACGGCGCCGTAGCGGCGATGGAGAAAAGTACCGAGGGCGTGGTGGATGGTGCACGTGTGGCCGATGCTGCTGGTCAAGCGCTGACTGAGATTGAGTCCGTGACAGTGAATCTGGCGCGACTCATTCAGTCTATTTCAACCGCGACCTCTGCGCAAACTGAGTCAGCCTCTGTGGTGGCGAATAACATGCAGTTGATTCAAGAGATTACCACCCAAACGTCTGATGGTACTAAGCTGACAGCTGAGGCGGTAGGTCAGTTGACGTCTCTTGCTGAAGAACTTCGTACTTCTGTGGCTGGCTTTAAGCTTTAACGCACAATAACATCCTTATTAAAACGAGATTAATTGATAAGCTCAGTGAAGATTCGAATGAAAACACTAACGAATGGTTTTCGTAACAAAACAGGGGGGCAGCATGGCTGAAGTATTTGATGCAGGTCCTTTGTCTTGGGTGAAAGATGAGATTGATCGCTCACTAAAAAAAGTGCAGGACAATTTTGCCGCAGTGACTGAAAAACCAGAAGAGTTTGCAACGCTACGCTTTACGATTGCGCATTTATATCAGGTCAGTGGCGCATTGGATATGGTGGGCCTTGAAGGTTGCAAGCGATATTGTGCAGAAATTGAAAAACTAACGAGCAAACTAGAAAAACAAGAGATTCCAGTAACACAAGCGTTAATGGCGCATTTGAGTCACGCCATATCAACCTTAGAGCAGTATTTGCAAGACTTACTGAACGGCTATCCAGATGTGCCGACTAGGCTTTTTGACAGTATTAAACCTTTGGTTGAAGCCCAAGGTGAGGCGCTGGAAATCACGGATTTATTTTTTCCTGACACAGGCTTTAATGCACCTAAAGATTTGCCTACGAGTGAATTGCCAGAATTTGCTGTGCCACTGCTTGTTGCAGAGCAACGTACGGTTTTTCAAAAATATCTACTCGATTGGCTGCGCAATCATGATTCTGAAGCCCTGTCGCACATGCGAGAGGCTGTTGTCAAAGTGCAGCAAGTACAACATAAATCTGCGCAGAAAACCCTTTGGTGGGCTGCAATTGCGTTGATGGAGGCACTTAGCCAAGAAAAAATCGCAGCTTTATCTGGGGCTAAAAAATTATGCCGCCGGCTTGATCAGCAATTACGCAATATGGCTGAGGGCGATGCTAAAACACCTTCTCAGTTGCTGCGAGATGTACTGTATTATGTGGCGATAAGCGATAGAACAACAGAAACCATTGCTAGAGTTAAAGAAACATTCGAGCTTGATCTAGTTCTACCGTTAAATGTGACAGGTGCATCTGGACAGGGTAATTTAACCAGCGACGCTGAACGCACCGCACTGGCACAGTTGAGCGCAGATTTGCCAATATTAAAAGACTTGTGGACGCGCATCAGCGAAAACCCCTCATCGACAGAAGACTTAGCCACGTTCGCAGGAAAATTTCAACACCTAAGTAACGTACAGCAAGGCCTGAATAATCAGGCGGCTTATGCCTTGGTGAACGCAATCTATGCGGCGGCAAGTGCGCTGCATACTGACCCTTTAAAAGTGAATGAAGTCTCCTTAATGGAGATTGCTGCTGCACTTAATTTGCTGGAGTATATCAGCGAGCATTATGCACAACTTGATGTGCAAATGCAGGCAAAAATTACCACGCAAACGGCGCGTTTACTTGCCGTGGTAGATGGCGTGCCGCTCGCTCCGCCATTAGAAGTCTTTAAAAATGAAACTAAACTAGATGCAAGTGTTATGGAAGCCGTTGCAAAGCAAGTGCTGGCGGCTTTGCTACATGCTGAAAAAGCGTTTGATGCATTCTTTAGAAACCCAACAGATGCTGCGTTATTAGATGACACTGTCAAGCCGTTGCAACAAGTTTCAGCAGCCTTTGATATGCTGGAAATGCCAACGCAGAAATCTATCAGCGATTTGAGTTTGGGCTTTGTTCAATATTTTAAAGAGCATATAGGTTATCTGGAACAATCAACTTTTGAGTTGCTGGCCGAAAGCTTGAGCATGCTTGGGTTGTATGCTGAAGAGTTACCTAATGCACGCGCTGAATCAGAGACAGCCTTGCAAGGAGCGCAATATCGATTAGAACGGCATGCTAAAGCGTTGGATATTGTTCAGAATACTGACGTTGTGGAGGCGCATCAGGAATTAGAAACAGATATTACAGAAGATAATGAGGTGACTAAATCCACCGTTGCACCTTATCCAATCATCGATGGTTTAGACGAGTTGCCGAGAATTACCGACCCGGATTCAACGATTGACGATGTGACTGATGAAGCGATTGATGAAGAGCTACAGGAAATATTCTTGGCGGAAGCTGAAGAGGTGCTCATTAACATTGCCCAACACTTAAAAGCGTTAGGCGTCAATGGCAGCGATAGTGAAGCGCTGGCTGATTTACGCCGTGCATACCATACACTGAAGGGCAGCGGGCGTACGGTTGGCTTAGTGGGTATGAGCAAAGTAGCCTGGGCAATTGAAAAACTGCTTAATTTAATTATTGAGCATAAGGCATTTCCAAGTCTGCAACATTTAGCGTTTATCGAGCGCGTGACAGGGGCGTTTGCACGTTGTGTGGGGCATCTGCAGGCCGATAAAAAAGTTACGCTCAATCCAACTATTTTTCAAAAAGAAGCCGCTAACTATGAGCGCGAGTTTGAGTTATCCCTCACAGGCGAACAACCAAAACCAGTCAAAGAAGAAGTATTAATTGGTGGCACGCGCAG
>JAKQTB010000024.1 GCA_029569495.1 Pseudomonadota bacterium
CCTCTTCCGCCAAAAACTTCTAGTTCTATATACCCCCCCCAAAAAAATTCATTAGTAAGCAAATTTTTGCCACCTCTTTGTGTGCAGCCCGCAAAATATTTTCATGCATTGACTAGTTAATTTTTTGCCATTGACTATCAAGTTTTTGTAATTTTTACCGATGTTTTGTTTAAGTACTTAGCAGTCAACTGTTAGATTTTAGATAATTTATTGGTGGAAAAATTGTATGGATAATTTAGGTCAACGTTTAGTTTGGCACACCAAAATCAGGCTAAATTCACCCACAACCTTTTTCGACGCCCTGTGAGACAAGTAAATAAAGGCTCGCAGGGCAGCATTCCTTGTTCAGGTAAAAATCTACTTAAAAAATCATTTATTTTTTCCAAATATAAATGTCAAATCCAAACGCAATATTCAATGCATCCTTTGTGCGCAAAGCTTCCAATCAAGCCTCGTATGTTGTAAATAAATTTTAATAAATTTTTACAATTTGTATTAAGTTTTAAATTTTTTTGCCGATGACATTCATAAGGTGCCAAGCGTTGTGTGGCTTGGTCATTATTTGGGACGAAGGAAATGTGATGGAAAATCTTATGGACTACTTTGTAAAAACCATTTATGCAGTGTTGGCGACATGCGTGATATTTGCCATGTTAATTGTATTTGCAGGCGTGAATCCAGTGTCGGCAGCAGAAATTGCGTCTATGCAATCATCGCAAAGCGTGCCTAAAACAGTCAATACGCCTGCTTAAAGTTAAGCCATTTGTAATTGTTAATTCTATGAATTAACACCTTTAGTGCCAGTTTATTATGTAATTAAAACATTTGGGTATGGTTTAAATTACATCTATTACTGGAATATTGTTCGATGCTAGAAAATGAATTGAGTGGAATATGAAAATGTCAGTAGCTAAAAAAATGTTAATGCTAACCTTGATCTCTGTCTTGGGTTTGATTGGTTTGGCTGTATTCAATCACAGCCAAATGTTGGATGTGTTTGATGAAACCAATTATGCCAATACCAACATTGTGCCCAGCATGGTGGAGCTAGATAAGATTCGTTTTAAATTTAATACCTTACGAATTCGGTTGGCAAATCATACACTCATAAAAGAGCCAGAAAAAATGGCAGAAGTAGAAGCAGCGATTCAAAAACTACAAACTGAACTGGCTGATTTATTCAAAAATTACGAAACCTACATAGCTGACGATAAAGAAAAGCAAATGCTTGAAGCCGACAAGGCTGGCTTGAATGAATATTATGTACGCATGGAGCCGATTTTAAATGCTTCCCGCGTCAACAATAAGGCCTTGGCGCATGAACTCTACATAGCCATTCGCATACCAGCAGAAAAAGCCAACGCAGAACTTGCAGCACACATTGATTATAAAATGAATTTAGGTCAAGTAACTGCTGAAGCGGCTGCTACTGTTAAAAACCGTGCGGGTAAATTGAATATATTGTTGAGCGCGCTGATTTTGTTGGCAACAGCGGTAATTGGTTATTTAATTACCTGCAATTTACGCAAACAGCTTGGTGGCGAACCCGATGAAGTTGCTGAGATAGCCAACCGGATTGCCAATGGTGATTTGAATAGCCCAATTGATTTGAAAAGCGGCGACAACGCTAGCCTGATGGTTTCAATGCAGAAAATGCAGAAAACACTTAAAAGTGTGATTGATGCACAAACGGAGATGGCTGAAGAAAACAAAGCAGGGAACATCAATGCGGTGATTGATGCTGACCATTTCCATGGTAGCTACAAAACCATGACAGCCAACGTAAACCATATGGCAGCCAATCAAGCCGATGTAATGCGCAAGGTTACCGCCTGTATCGCAGAATTTGCCAATGGCAATTTTAATGCGCCCCTTGAGCAGTTTCCTGGTCAACGTGCATTTATCAATGAAGGCGTTGAACTGCTGCGCAGCAATATCAAAACAATTATTTCTGATATGGAACACATGTCAAAAGAACATGACGCTGGTGATATTGATGTACGGATTGCCACCGAGCATTACAAAGGCGCTTATGCACAAATGGCAGAGGGCGTGAACCGAATGGTAGCCGGCCATGTGCAAGAAAAAGAGGAAATGATTAACGTAATGAAATTGCTCGGGGATGGTGATTTCTTGGTGCAAATTCAACAATATCCAGGTAAAAAGGCTGAAATAAATAAAAATTTAGATCGCCTAAAAGGCAAGCTTAAAGGTCTCTTAGACTCGGTAAAATGGGTCACCAATGAGCATTTACAAGGCAATATTGACATGTCTATGTATGCAGATATGTTTAAAGGTGGATTTAATGAATTAGCCATTGCTATTAACCAAATAGTGGCCGGCCAAATAGAACTAACTGAAAAAGCCTTAGCTTGCGTTAAAGAATTTGGTGAGGGTAATTTTGACGCACCGCTAGAAAAATTTCCTGGTAAAAAAGCGTTTGTGAACGAGGCAATCGAGCAAGTACGCAGCAATCTTAAAGCCTTGAATGAAGATGCACAAATGCTGGCTAATGCTGCGCGGCAGGGTCGAGTGTCTGTGCGGGCTGATACTGCGCGGCATCTTGGGGATTACCGCAAGATTGTTGATGGCATGAATGAAACATTGGGCATGATTGTGAGCCCGATTGTAACTGTGAAAAATGCAGTAGAGACCATTAGCACTGCTTCAAAAGAAATTGCACAAGGCAACGCTGATTTGAGCCGCCGAACAGAAGATCAAGCAGCCTCTTTAGAAAAAACAGCCGCCAGCATGGAAGAGCTTTCATCCACCGTGAAGCAAAATGCCGATAGCGCTAAGCAAGCTAACCAGTTAGCAAGCACAGCTTCCAATGTAGCGATTAAAGGCGGGGATGTGGTAGCAGAAGTGGTTGCTACTATGAGTTCCATCAACGAAAGTGCTAAAAAGATTGAAGACATTATTTCAGTCATTGACGGCATTGCCTTCCAAACCAATATTTTGGCACTGAATGCCGCGGTGGAAGCAGCGCGTGCAGGTGAGCAAGGCCGTGGCTTTGCCGTAGTGGCAGGCGAAGTGCGCAGCTTAGCGCAACGTTCAGCCAGTGCCGCAAAAGAGATTAAAGAATTGATTGCAGACTCAGTCAGCAAAACTGCTGAAGGCACCCGTCAGGTAGAAAATGCCGGTAGCACCATGCAAGACATTGTGACTTCCGTTAAACGTGTGACCGACATCATTGGTGAAATTGCAGCGGCGTCTCTTGAACAAAGTGCGGGTATTGAGCAAGTGAATGAAGCTATCATGAAAATGGACGACGTCACCCAACAAAATACCGCGCTGGTTGAAGAAGCGGCCGCGGCTGCTGAATCATTGATGGAGCAAGCGGAAGAATTGATGAATGCGGTAAGCGTATTTACTTTAGATGAAAAAAATACCTACCAAAAACCAAATTTTCGTGTGGTGAACGGCTAGCGAAAATGAATTAAAAGTAGTGAGAAAAAATCATTAAACGTGCTTAATAATGCACTAACCTTTGGATAGGCTCTGGAAGCCTTGCAAATAAAGGCTTGCAGGACAGTAATTTTCTCTCGAGAGTTTTTGTAGTTGTTTTTTTGAATTTTGTAGTGCTGTAAATAGCGTAATTTTTTATTATTTTTTTAAAAGGTGAACTGCCCAAACTCAAAAGGTAATAGGCGTGTCCATCCTATAACATAAGGAGTACAACATGGCTGTAATTGATAGAGTTTTAATTGGTGAAGCGTTAGTTATTGAAAATCGTCCTGATGGAAGTGGACTTGATTTAAAAAATGTAGCGCATATTGACCTGATTATGGGGCCGCGCGGCAGTGCTGCAGAAGACGCATTCTGTAGAACACTAACCGACCAGAAAGAAGGGGTAAATGGTTTATTGGCAATTGTTGCACCCAACATGATGGTGAAGCCGAATACAGTCATGTTTAACAAAGTAACCCTAAGAAACACAAGACAATCTGTACAAATGTTTGGCCCAGCACAGCGCGGCATTTCAATGGCGGTGATGGATTGTGTGGCTGATGGCACGATTCCGGTTGAAGAAGCGGATGATGTATTTATTTGTGTGGGTGTATTTATTGACCAGTCCGCAGATATAGATGACCGCATTCAAGATTGGAATTACCAAGCGACCAAGCAAGCGATTAAAAGTGCAATTGCACGAGAGCCTAAAGCAGCAGAATTGCTGAAAGTTTATAAAGAGTCTGCGCACCCATTTGCCGCACACCCAGAAAAAAGAAGAGCTAGCGATAGGTTGGCAAAATAAAAAGCAGCAACACTAACGTGCAGGTTGAAATGTGCAATCTGCGCGCTGCACTGTAAGCGATGTAAGTCAGTGAAGGTTTAAGAATAAGGTCAATATGGCAAAACATGAAGCACAAGATGAAGGAAGAGAGTTTGATTTTACCGCGCAAGATTTTGCCAGAGTGCGTAAGCTGATTTATCAGCACGCGGGCATTTCACTTTCTGAAGCAAAAACTGACATGGTTTACAGCCGCGTTGGGCGTCGGCTACGGATTATGGGGTTTACTACCTTTAAAGACTATCTTGATAATCTTGAAAATGAAAACAGTGCAGATGAATGGGAAGCTTTTACCAATGCGTTGACGACCAATTTGACTTCATTTTTCAGGGAAGAGCATCATTTTCCGATTTTGGCAGAGCATTTACAGTCAGTCAAAACGCCCATTCGAATCTGGTGTTCAGCCGCGTCTACCGGTGAAGAACCTTACACCATTGCCATGACGGCGTGTGAAGCGTTTGGCAGCATGCGCCCGCCAGTTGAAATTATCGCCACGGATATTGATACTAACGTATTAGCCACGGCCTCGCGTGGCGTTTACCCGTATGAACGTGTGAGTCGGCTTTCATTAGAGCGGCGTAAACAGTTCTTTCAAAAAGGCTCAGGCAAACATGAAGGCATGGTGCGCGTGCGCAATGAACTCAAAAGCCTGATTACCTTTCATCAACTCAATTTACTTGAGCAACAATGGCCGTTAAAAGAGACTTTTGATGTCATATTTTGCAGAAATGTCATGATTTATTTTGACAAACCCACGCAAGCCAAAATTTTAAGCCGTTTTGTGCCGTTGATGAAGCCCGATGCCTTGTTGTTTGCTGGGCATTCTGAAAACTTTCTCTATGTGTCAGATGCTTTTCATCTGCGTGGTAAAACCGTGTATGACCTGAAGCAGCATGCAGGTAAATCTGCCACCAATCGACTAGCGGAGGCTGACCTATGAGCATGCTAGAAGAAGAAATTTCAACCACGTTGTATTACGACCGAACGTTTGATTGCAATGCGGCCAAAATTTCACCGGGCGAATATTATTTTACTGACAAAGACATGGTCATTGTCACGGTGCTGGGTTCATGCGTATCGGCCTGCATTCGCGATAATATTTCTGGCATCGGCGGCATGAATCACTTTATGTTGCCTGATAGTGCGGCGGCCGATAAAGATAGCCCGGTTTCAGAATCCATGCGCTACGGCACCTATGCGATGGAAGTGCTGATTAACCAATTGCTACGTAACGGTGCCCGCCGTGAAAACCTAGAGGCCAAAATTTTTGGCGGTGGCAATGTGCTCAAAAGTTTTACTACCATGAACGTGGGCGACCGCAACGCCATGTTTGTGCGTAAATTTTTAAAAGAAGAGCGTATTCGTGTTACAGGTGAAGATCTGCTCGATATTTACCCTAGAAAAGTTTATTACTTTCCAAAAACAGGCAAAGTGTTAGTCAAAAAACTAAAAAATATGCATAACGATACACTCTACAAACGTGAAGAAGCATACGCAAGCAAACTTAAAACGTCAGATGTGGGCGGTGAAATCGATTTGTTTTAACTTATTTCAAGCATATTCAAACGCATACGGTGTTGTCGGGTTTTGCCCTCTAGAGGCTACAACTGTCTGCCTAGTCTTTATTTGAATGCGCATGAAATTTAGAAATTGGTGATTAAAAAATGAAAATAAAAGTCCTAGTAATTGATGACTCAGCGCTCATTCGTAGTTTGCTGACTGAAATCATCAACAGTCAAAAAGACATGGAAGTGGTAGGTGCCGCGCCAGATCCACTCATTGCGCGCGATATGATTAAGCAACTCAACCCTGATGTACTCACACTGGATGTTGAAATGCCCAAGATGGATGGCTTGGATTTTCTTGAGCGTTTAATGCGCTTGCGGCCAATGCCAGTGGTGATGGTCTCAACGCTGACTGAACGCGGCTCGGAAATCACCATGCGTGCGCTTGAGTTAGGCGCAACAGATTTTGTGACCAAACCTAAAATGTCAATTACCGAAGGCATGCGTGAATACACGGAAGAAATTACCGATAAAATTCGTGTCGCATCAAAAGCTAGAGTGCAAACCTTATCACGTCAGCCAGTAGCCCAAAACAACACACCAGCGCCGCTTCGTAACCCACTGATTAGTAGTGAAAAGTTATTGATTATTGGTGCATCTACTGGCGGCACTGAAGCCATTAAAGCATTTTTATTGCAAATGCCGTCAGATTGCCCTGGCATTGTCATCACGCAGCATATGCCGGCGGGCTTTACAAAATCGTTTGCAAATCGGCTAGATTCACTTTGCAAAAT
Source organism: Pseudomonadota bacterium (assembly GCA_029569495.1). Taxonomy (GTDB): domain Bacteria; phylum Pseudomonadota; class Gammaproteobacteria; order Burkholderiales; family Methylophilaceae; genus Methylotenera. The sequence continues at coordinate 6,591 of JAKQTB010000024.1, forward strand.
TTCTGTCAAAGAAGCGCAGGGTGGTGAGCGTATTTTGCCAGGCCATGCTTATATTGCCCCTGGTGACAAACATTTATTGCTTGCCAGAAGTGGCGCAAATTACGTGACACAACTCAGCGATGAGCCGCCAGTGAATCGCCATAAACCATCAGTAGATGTACTGTTTGATTCAGCGGCGGCGCTGGCAGGTAAAAATGCGGTAGGCGTAATTTTAACGGGCATGGGCAAAGACGGTGCCGCAGGTATGGCCAAAATGAAACAAGCAGGCGCCTATAACTTTGCCCAAAATGAAGAAAGCTGTGTGGTGTATGGTATGCCGCGCGAAGCCGTAGCCCATGGCGGCGTGCATGAAGTTGCACATCTGCAGGAGTTACCTAAATTGGTACTGAATTATTTAACTGCCAACAGTGCACGCGCCTTACGTGTTTAACGAGAAAAGAAGGCAATTTATCACGCTTATTTCGGCTAAAGTTTAGTTGAAATAAGCCGATAATGAATGAACACGATAAATATATATTGAAAGTTTAGGACTTTAAACTTTCAATTTTGCAAATGACTAACGGAGTAGAAATGGCCAACCCAAATACTAAATTTCTTGTTGTAGATGACTTTTCAACCATGCGCAGAATTGTGCGCAATCTACTTAAAGAACTCGGCTATAACAATGTGGATGAGGCCGAAGATGGTGTGGTAGCGCTTAGTAAGCTTAAAGGTGGTGGCTTTGATTTTGTGGTGTCAGATTGGAACATGCCAAATATGGATGGCTTAACCTTGCTGCAACATTTGCGTGCGGACCCAGAGCTAAAACATTTACCAGTATTGATGGTCACGGCTGAAGCCAAAAAAGAAAATATTATTGCCGCAGCGCAAGCAGGTGCCAGCGGTTACGTGGTGAAGCCTTTTACGGCCGCTACCTTAGATGAAAAGCTATCAAAAATATTTGAGAAACTCGAGAAAGCAGCTGCCTAATGATCACTAGCGAAACTTTGCAAGAGCCAGCCACACTCGTGAGCCACGCACAAGCATTGACTCCGCAAGATGAGATGCTAAGCCGTATTGGCCATGTGACCAGAACTCTGCACGATAGTTTAAGAGGTTTAGGTCTAGATAAAATTATGGAGCAAGTTGCGCAGGAGATTCCTGATGCACGTGATCGCCTGAAATATGTTGCCAAAATGACCGAGCAAGCCGCAGAACGTGTGCTCAATGCCACCGATGCCGCCATGCCAATGCAAGATGAAATTTTATCGCAAGGCAATGCCTTAGAAACACGCTGGAAAGCTATTCTTGCCAACGCGTCACTTAAAAGTGAATACAACGAAATTGCCAATGAAACGCTGACTTATTTAGCGGCTACAGGTAAAAACTCAACAGAAACCAAAGCGCTACTCATGGACATTATGATGGCGCAAGACTTTCAGGATTTGACGGGACAAGTGATTAAGAAAATCACTGTACTCGCTCAAGAGTTAGAACAACAACTTGTTCAAGTGCTGGTGGATTTTTCACCGGGCATGGTAAAAAAAGAGACTGAAAATCAACTGTTGAACGGCCCGCAAATTGACCCAGAAAATACTGCAGATGTGGTGGCTAGCCAAGAGCAGGTAGACGATTTACTCGATAGTTTGGGATTTTAAAAAAACCTGAGTTTACTTAGAAAGTTTAACAATCTCCAAGGCCTGCCCTGTGAGCCTTATAAATAAAGGCTTGCAGAGCAGTATTTTTTTCTCGAGCGAATTTAAGCAGCTTTCCCCATTAAATAATTAGCATTTTATGTGTTGGCTAACTGGCTTTTCCAAGTTAGATACACCCGGCAATCAAACTCAAACTGATGGTAATCAGGCTCCATATATTGGCAAAGTTGGTAAAAACTTTTGTCGTGATTGCGCTCTTTTAAATGTGCTAACTCATGCACCACAATCATGCGTAAAAATTCCGTTGGTGCTGCCTTAAAAAACGCCGAAATACGAATCTCTTTTTTAGCTTTTAACTTGCCACCCTGCACGCGCGAAATGGCAGTGTTTAGCCCTAGCGCATGATGCTCAATGCTGAGTTTGCTGTCGTAATGCACTTTGTTGAGCGGCGGAGC
>JAKQTB010000043.1 GCA_029569495.1 Pseudomonadota bacterium
CAGGTTGGTAGGTACCAAGCCATTTTGCTGCACACTGGTAGGCGCAGGGTTGATGAGGCTGGTAAAAGTATTATTTGCATGGTTTGTCATATTGAGCGCTGTCTTCAATTAACTAAATAAAGTCGATAACAAGTCGTTGAAACATGGGTGCAACCTCTGTGTAAGCAATTACTGTGCCGTCATTTGGCTTTTGTTTTTGTAATTGCAAATTAAAGCGATAAAGGCACAAGATGTTGCATTACAATTAATGCAATCTGCGCGAGTACACCTACTATTAACGGCGACAAATCTAAAAAATTAACCGGTGGAACAAATTTTCTTACTGTTTTAAGCATTGGTTTTGTCATTGTGTTTAAGACTTCAGAAATAGGGTTATGTGGCGCGACCCAGCCCAAAATAACGTAAACAATCAGCACAATCATAACCAAATATAAGCTGATTTTTACAAGCCCTACCAACGAAAATAGCAGCAAAATGGCGCCTTTTGAAAACGTTGAAATGAGCGGTAAGTTGCCGCTAACAGCCAGTGTGCTATAGAGGATGAGTTGGCTGAGGAATGCTGCCAAAAGACTGGAAGTGTCTATTTTTCCTAAGCTCGGAACAATTCTACGCAAAGGTTTAATTGCAAAATTAGTCATGGCAATTACGCTATGCGAAAGCGGGTTTTGGTAAGGCGCCTGAATGCGTTGTAGGTAAAAACGCAGCAAAAAATTCGCCGCTAAAAAATCAAGTATCGTCTTAATTAAGAATATAAAAATAGAATTCAGCATAACGATTAGCCCTTTCCTAGCAGAATGCCCAGTTCGTTAGCGCGCTTGGCTGCAGCTTTGGCTGCGGCCAAGATAATGTCTTTGGTATTGGCATTTTCAAGTGCTAAAATACCCTGTTCTGTGGTGCCCCCTTTTGACGTCACTTGCGCGCGCAGGGTCTGAATATCGGTTGTGCTTTGTTGGGCGAGCAAACTCGCGCCTGCGAATGTTTCAATCGACAATAAGCGCGCTTCTTCCAAGGTCAGCCCAAGCTTCATTGCCGCTTCTTGTAAGGCTTCAATCAAGTAGAACACATAAGCAGGACCGCTGCCAGAAATCGCCGTTACTGCATCCATTTTTTGTTCATTACTTAACCATAATGTTTTTCCGACGGCCGATAAAATTTGCTCAGCCTGCAAGCGCTGCGCATCATTTACGTCTGAAGTGGCAAATAGCGCAGAAACACCCACCTGTATTTGTGCGGGGGTGTTGGGCATCACGCGCACAATGGCAGAGTAACCGCCAAGCCAACGTGAAATAGCCGCACACTGCACACCGGCTGCAATTGAAATAATAAGCGGTGACGATTGTCTGGATATTTTTTTAGCGAGGTTTTGACAAACTTCTTGTAAAATTTGCGGCTTCACTGCTAAAACGATGATATTTTGACGGGATGGACTGTCGAGATTCTCGACATAAGTGTCGAGATTTTGTACACCATAAGTAGCGCTGAGTAGTGTCCGTTTTTCAGCATCCGGTTCTATCACGGTGATATTAGACATGTCAAAACCGTTGGTTTTTAAGCCGCCAATGATGGCGCTTGCCATGTTGCCGCCGCCAATAAAGTGAATATGGTTGCTCATGTTGCCCAGTCTGTTTGTTAAATGGTTATGGTTATCATATTGATGTAGCGCTGTAATGTCTATGTAATTGCTATGTATCAATTTAAACATGTGCTTTGCAATTGCCTTGCGCCAAAGATGGCAGCACCAATGCGCACAATGGTGGCACCTTGTTCGATGGCAATCGGGTAATCGTCTGACATGCCAATCGAAAGTGTATCTAGGTCAAATCCTTTTGCGATAAGCGCCTCATAGCAACGCCGCACTTGTTTAAATTGTTCTCGCTGCGCTTCAATATCTGGTGTTGGTGCAGGAATCGCCATCAGCCCGCGTAGTCTTAATTGGGGGAGATGCGAAATTTCACTTGCAAGGGCAAATAGTGCTTCTGGCTGAACGCCGCTTTTGCTTTCCTCATGGCTAATATTGACCTGTATGCAAATTTGCAATGGCGGCAAATCAATCGGCCTAGCATCATTTAATCGTTGGGCAATTTTTAACCGATCTACACTATGTACCCAAGAAAAATGATGGGCAATGGCCTGCGTTTTGTTACTTTGAATTGGGCCAATAAAATGCCATTCAATGGGCAAGTCAGTCAATTGTGCCTGCTTTTCGAGCGCTTCTTGTAAATAATTCTCTCCAAACATGGTTTGGCCGGCAATATAAGCCTCTCGCACAGCCGCCGCTGGTTTGGATTTACTCACCGCCAATACGTACACGGGCTGTGGGCAGCCATTATCAGCCCTAACTGATTGAATGCGCGTGTGAATTGCTTGCAGTTGGCTATTGATTGAGGTCATAATGCAGTTGGTTAATATTTGTTATAGAGTAAATTAACATCTTGAAATAACTTCTTGATTAACATACAGTAACGTCATAGCTATTTTAAATCATTTTTAGTAACATCGGCATCAATTATTACAGGAGCCAGTTGTGGACATTTCAGATTTACTTGCGTTTTCAGTAAAAAACAAGGCCTCGGATTTACATCTTTCTGCAGGTTTGCCGCCGATGATTCGTGTGCATGGTGATATTCGCCGTATCAATGTGCCGCCTATGGACCACACCCAAGTGCACGATATGATGTATGACATCATGGGCGATGGGCAACGTAAAGTCTTTGAAGAAACACTGGAATGCGACTTTTCATTTGAAATTCCTAATTTGGCGCGCTTTCGCGTCAATGCATTTAATCATAATCGCGGTGCTGGCGGCGTTTTTCGTACCATCCCGTCAAAGATCTTATCTTTAGAAGCGCTTAACTGCCCAGCTATTTTTAAAGAAATTTCTGACACACCGCGTGGCCTTTGTTTAGTGACAGGGCCAACGGGTTCAGGTAAGTCCACGACATTGGCAGCGATGATTGACTATATCAATGACAATCATTTTGGTCATGTGTTAACGGTAGAGGACCCGATTGAGTTTGTGCATCAATCAAAAAAATGTTTAATTAACCAGCGTGAGGTCGGCCCGCATACTTTGTCATTTAATAATGCGCTACGTGCAGCACTGCGTGAAGACCCTGATGTCATTCTGGTGGGCGAGATGCGTGATTTAGAAACAATCCGTCTAGCACTTTCAGCCGCAGAAACTGGCCATATGGTGTTTGGTACGCTACATACAAGCTCAGCCGCCAAGACGATTGACCGTATTATTGATGTATTTCCTGCGGCAGAAAAAGAAATGGTGCGCTCGATGTTATCTGAATCATTGCGTGCAGTCATTTCTCAAACATTATTGAAAACCAAAGATGAGCAAGGGCGTGTGGCTGCACATGAAATTATGATTGGCACCCCTGCGATTCGTAACTTGATTCGCGAAGGTAAAATTCCACAAATGTATTCAGCCATTCAAACCGGCCAAAATGTAGGGATGCAGACATTAGACCAAAACTTGCAAGATCTAGTGAAACGTAATGTGGTTTCTGCAAATGAGGCGCGTTCTAAAGCAGCGAATAAAGACAATATCATGGGCTAACATCCCCAAACTAAAAAAGTTTTATAAGGATAAGTGATGGAAAAAGGTCAGGCAGAGAAGTTTATATTTGATTTGTTGCGTTTAATGCTGGCAAAAAAATCGTCCGATTTATTCATCACGGCAGAGTTTCCGCCTGCGATGAAAATTGATGGCAAACTCTCACCCGTCAGTAGCCAGGTACTATCTGCCCTGCAAACGCGTGAAATTGCCCGTGCAATTATGAACGATAAGCAAACTGCTGAGTTTGATGCTACCAACGAATGTAATTTCGCGATTGGCATTCCAGGAGTGGCGCGTTTTCGTGTAAATGCTTTTATACAGCGCGGTGTGGTGGGCGTGGTATTTAGAACGATTACCACAAAAATTCCTGAGTTCGATGACCTAGGCTTGCCGGAAGTGTTGAAAGATGTGGCCATGACCAAGCGTGGCTTGGTGATTTTTGTCGGCGCCACTGGTTCAGGTAAATCAACCTCGCTGGCGGCAATGGTAGGCTATCGCAATCAAAATAGTTATGGCCACATTATCACCATAGAAGACCCCATTGAGTTTGTACATGAACACAGAAACTGTATTGTTACCCAGCGTGAAGTGGGTGTGGATACCAATAACTGGCACATTGCGTTGAAAAACACCCTACGGCAGGCGCCAGATGTGATTTTGATTGGTGAGATTCGCGACCGTGAAACAATGGATTACGCCATCGCCTTTGCCGAAACTGGCCATTTATGCATGGCTACTTTGCACGCCAACAGCACCAACCAGGCGCTAGACCGCATTATTAACTTTTTCCCTGAAGAACGTCGTCAGCAACTTTTGATGGACTTGTCTCTGAATACGCGCGCATTTATCTCGCAACGGTTAATCCCTAAAAAAGAGGGTAAAGGCCGCGTTGCGGCAATGGAAGTGATGCTGAACTCGCCTTTGATTTCTGACTTGATTTTTAAAGGTGACGTGCACGAGATTAAAGAAATTATTGCAAAATCACGTGAACTGGGCATGCAAACCTTTGACCAATCTTTGTTTGATTTGCATGAAGCCGATATTATTACCTACGAAGATGCACTACGAAATGCCGACTCTGTGAACGATATCCGTCTGAAAATTAAACTTGAAGGCAAAGCCGCGCATGGTAAAGATTTGGGTGCCGGACTTGATGGTTTAGGCATCGTGTAATTTAAAAAAACATCTTATTCTTTTGCGTTAATGCACACTAATTTACGCCCGAGGAAAAAAAGATGCTCTGCGAGCTTTTATTTACAAGGCTCGCAGAGCATCGAAAAAGGTTGTTGTTAAAATAGGCTGTTTTTATGTTTTTTTAACGCTATGTTGGCCGCCGTTTTGAGTAAGCTTACCGCCATAAAAAAGGCCGATGTTAACATCGGCCTTTTATTTTTTAATCTGTAGAATTTTATTCTACAGAAACTTCCACACGGCGGGCTTCAGCAAGATCGCCGTCACCGTCAGTGCTTACAGGTTTACGCAACTCAATGCGCGCTTCGTCAATGCCTGCTGCTTTCAGTGCATCACGGACCGCTTTTGCACGGTTTTTAGCCAGCTCCTCATTCACGGCCTGATTGCCACGCGGGTCGTGGTAGCCAGAAATAATCGCTTTAGCGCTTGCGTTGGCTTTTAACCATTCTACAATCGGCGCAAGTGTTTGCTCCGCATCATTGGCTAAATCGGTTTTGCCTGTGTCAAAGTAAAGTTTAGCTGCGGGTGGAGGTGCAATGGCGGCAACTGGATCTGCGGCTTTAACCACAAGTTGATTGTCAATCGCAATATTTTCACCAAAAAATGCTTGCGCATCTTTGCCTGCCTGCGTTTTGGCTTCTTCATTTGCAACCGTGCCAGTTAACGTTACAGAATGGTCGTTACCACTTGCCTGCCAATCTGCGCCACCAGCTTTTAGCCAACTGACTAAATCAACATTTTTAGCATACCAAGCCACACTGCCTGCATTGCCAGAAGATTGAAATTTTTCAGTGTCCGCAGTGAACTGAAACGCTTCAGGTGCTACGGCTTCAGGTGCAGCCACTGGTGCAGCAGGTACTTCAGCTACTGTGGCGCCGCAGCAACCTGCAGCCGAGCCTAAACCATGCCCGTGCTGCCATTGCCAAAATAAATAAATGGCCAGAACAATGGCTACCAGCCATGTCCAGAAATTATATTTTGAGTTACTCATAGAACTCGCTCCTTCAAATCGTTAATGGTGATTGACGTTAGCCGTAATATTTCGGCATTAAACGCCACCCTTGAGGTTGTCCTGTAATACTTTCAGTTCAGCCCAACGATTTTCAGCGGCAAGTGCAGCTTGCTGTGGCCAGGTGCCTGGTTTTGCAAGCGCAAAGCTTGGTCCTGCCTTATCTAAAATGGCTTGAATGACAGATACATTAGTCGCTGCCAATTGTGCAAAGGTTTTAATGCCATCGTTCAAGAGTAGTTCATTAATTTTTGGGCCGATGCCCTCAACAACTGTTAGGTCATCTGCTTTTCTGATATTAAAGCCGGCTGCTTTGGCGGCTGCTAAATCAAATGGAATGACTTTTGGCGCAACAGGTGCGGCTGCAACGGCGTTAACAACGGGTGCAGCTTGTTGGGTATTGCATTGGCCGCAGCAACGTTTTAATAACCAGTTGAGTAACCAGCCGAGAACAAACCCTAATAAAAACCACAAAAAACAGCAAGTAAATCCACTCATTTTTCTCTCCCTATCAGGCTAAATTAAAAACGACCAAAGAATGTAAACTTTTTTTATTTTGTGCGGCAACATTCATTTTAAATTATCGGCACATCTGCACATTACAAAGCGCATTTTGCACCTGCCATAATTGAAAGGCAATATGCTGTACGATACTTTACATTTTAATCATCGAGTGATCGTGTATGTACGATTTGTCCATTGACGATTGTGGTGATGACTTTACCAGCGAGTTCCCAGCCTAAAAATGGCGTGTTTTTGCCTTGGCTTTTGATGGTGTTCACATTGACGTTCCAATAGGTATTGGCATCAAAGATGCAAATATCAGCAACGCTATTGATGCTTAAATTGCCCGCAGAAATACCCAAAATATTGGCAGGTGTGCAAGTGATGCTGGCGATTGCAGCTGAAAGGTTTAGTTTTTCTTGTTGCGCCCATTTCAGCGTGAGCGGCAGTAATAGTTCCAAGCCGGTTGCCCCGATTTCCGCCTCAGCAAACGTGGTCAGCTTGGCATCGTCATCCACAGGGGTGTGGTCTGAGCAAACGGCATCTATCGTGCCGTCTTTCAGGCCAAGGCAGAGCGCAGCTTTATCGCGCTGCGTGCGTAGCGGTGGTTTGAGGTGGCAATGGGTGTTGAAGTAACCAATATCATGTTCGGTCAGATGCAAGTGGTTTGCGCTGACATCGCAAGTGATATTGAGCCCTTGCGATTTTGCCGTGCGTACCATAGCAACGCCTTCTGCCGATGAAAGTCTGCTGATATGCACTTTTGCCCCAGTTTCTTGGGCAATGCGCAAAATGCTGGCCAATGCAAGTGCTTCAGCGGCACTAGGTATGCCTTTGAGACCAAGGCGCGTTGCGACTTCGCCGTCGTGTGCAACACCATTGGCAGCTAAAAAGGGTTCTTCCGCATGTAAAAATAAGGTATAGCCGAATGTGGCCGCATATTCCATGGCGCGCCACAGCACTTGCGTATCAGTAATGGCAATGTTGGCTTGTGAAAAGCCAACGCAACCGGCGGTTTGCAGTTCGCTCATCTCTGCTAAGGCCTTGCCTTGAAGTTGCCGCGTAATGGCTCCTAGCGGATACACATTTGCGAGCCCTTGTTGTTTTGCTCGGTATTGCAACATTTCAACTAAGCCCGGCTCATCTAGTACTGGGTCGGTATCTGGCGGGCAGGCTAAACTGGTCACGCCGCCAGCAACGGCAGCTTTTAACTCACTGATTAGCCTCGCTTTATGTTCATCACCTGGTTCGCGAAGTCTGGCAGACAAGTCAACCAGACCAGGGCAAACCACTAAGTTGGCTGCATCAATCGTCTGGTTTGCTATAAAACCTGTGGGGGCTACGCCGACCCCGACAATTTTACCTGCTGCAACATAGACATCTAGTTGCTTATCAATATTGTTTTTTGGGTCAATCACGCGACCATTTTTGATGACAATATTCATTGCGTCCCTCCCGCTTGACCGCCTGCTAATATGGCCATGACCGCCATACGAATTGCAATGCCGTAAGTGACTTGTGGCAAAATAACAGACTGTTGGCCATCAGCAACGCTTGAGTCGATTTCCACACCTCGGTTCATCGGGCCTGGGTGCATCACAATCGCATCTGGTTTAGCAAGCGCGAGTCTTTCTTGGGTGAGGCCGTAGGTTTTAAAATACTCTTGTACGCTAGGCAACATCGCGCCATTCATGCGCTCGTTTTGCAGGCGCAGCATCATCACCACATCAACATCTTTTAGCCCCGTATTGATGTCGTGGTAAACATGTACCCCTAGTTTTTCTACTTGTGTGGGCAACAGGGTTTTAGGCGCAATCACGCGAATTTCAGGCACGCCCAGTGTCGTAAGTGCATGGATTTCACTACGCGCTACGCGAGAGTGCAGCACATCTCCTACAATCGCCACGCGTAAATTGTGTAATTCAGGTTTATATTTGCGAATGGTAAATACGTCCAGCAAGCCTTGTGTTGGGTGTGAATGACGACCATCACCGGCATTAATCACGTGAATATGTGAAGGCACATGTTGTGCAATAAAGTGTGCTGCCCCCGATTGCGCATGCCGCACCACAAACATGTCCGCATGCATGGCAATTAAATTGTTGATGGTATCCAAAATAGTTTCGCCTTTGGATTGTGATGATGCATTCACATTTAGGCTAATCACATCGGCTGAGAGGCGCTTGGCGGCGATTTCAAAAGTGGTGCGTGTACGGGTGCTGTTTTCAAAAAACAAGTTACACACTGTTTTTCCGCGTAATAGCGGTACTTTTTTCACTTCGCGTTCTGCTACACCCACAAAAGATTCGGCGGTGTCTAAAATCTGATTGAGAATTTTTTTCGGCAACCCTTCGATAGAGAGAAGGTGTTTCAGGCGGCCGTCAGCATCTAATTGCGGATTTTTCATGCGTGTGTTCACTCTGAAGTTTGGAGTTCAAGGCTTAAAATGCCATCGGAATTTTGAATGAGCTGCAGGTTTTGATGGGCATCCAAAACAATGTCTGCTGCAGTAATTTGTGGGGTAATCGGCAGCTCTCTACCGCCACGGTTAATCAGGGCAACTAAACTGATGCTTGCAGGCCGGCCATAATCAAACAATTCATTCATGGCGGCGCGCGTTGTGCGGCCGGTGTAGAATACATCATCAATCAAAATGATGTGTTTACCCTCAACGTCAAAGGTAATCTGGCTTGGACGTGTTTCAATTTTTAAGCCGCGCTGTGCGTAATCATCCCGATAAAAAGACACATCTAATGTGCCATGTTCGATATTATTTGCAGTGATGGTACTGCCGAGTAGAGTTAGCAGCCTTTGCATGAGCCAAACCCCGCCACTTTGAATACCGACCAGTGCCGTGTTTGGCTGCAACATAGGCTTGATTTTTTCAGCAAGGGTGAGCAATAAAACTTCTGCATCAGGCAGTGTGATTTTTTTTGAGGTCATTTTGCGTACGCGTACATTTTTATCAAGAGTATTGTTGTCATAGTAATTCAAGTTTGAATGCGATTAAAATAACTTTGTAATATGCCTTGTGCCGCGACCTGATCTAGCATTTCTTTTTGCGCGCGGCCTTTGATGCCAGCTTCGTTCAGTTTTTCGCTGGCCTCGATAGAGCTATAACGCTCATCCACTAACATCACTGGTAAATTAAAGCGGCCATTCAGGCGTCTTGCGAATTTTTTACACAATTGAGTCGTGTTGTGTGCTGAACCATCTACATTCAAAGGTAACCCAACCACCAGTAGCTTAGGTTGCCATTCGTTAATCAATTTACCGATTATTTCAAAGCGTACATCGTTACTTTCGCTGTTGATGGTGGTGAGTGGGTTAGCGCTTGCTAACATATGTTCGCCAACGGCTACGCCGATTCTTTGCTCTCCAAAATCAAAACACAGCACGGTACTTTTAAGCACAGCGTGGGCATCGTACACGTTCTCATTGTCAATTAACAACTGCGTAGCTGTAGCGTTAATTTCAGTGTCCAACATCATCAAGCGTGACCCGCTACGTCAGAAAGCATCGCAGGGTCAACGCCCAATAACGCTAAAGTAGCGGATAGCTTTTCATCATAATCGGTATCGTATAAAATTTTGTGTAGTGTTTCAGTATCGTTTGCCTGTACCGATAACCATGCATTTTGCATAATTTCCTGCTCAAGTTGCCCTGAAGTCCAACCTGCATAACCTAAAGTGACCAGCATTTTTGCAGGACCGTGACCGATGGCCACCGATTCTAAAATATCTTTTGAAGTGGTTAACGCGATATTGTTTGCAATTTGCACGGTACTATCCCACTCACCATCCGTTATTTCGTGCAGCACAAAACCGCGCTCAGGCTGTACTGGCCCGCCATATAGCACATGCTTATCTGCAACGCCAATATTCAGTAATTCTACGTTTATTTTTTCAAATAAAGTCTCAAAGGTAATGTCGGTCGGGCGGTTAATCATAATGCCCATCGCACCGTCTTGATTGTGCGTGCAGATGAAGGTAACAGATTTGCTGAAAAAAGAATCGGTCATGGCGGGCATCGCGATGAGAAAGTGACCGGTGAGATTGATGTTTTCCAATGGCATTATTCTAACATAGTGAATTGATTTTTAAAGTGATATCGCAATTATTGGGTATTCGCCTCTAAATAACCCGTTACCTCAAGCCCGAAGCCTGCCATGCTGGGCATTTTGCGCGGGTTAGCAAGTAGTTTCATTTTACGTACGCCGCAATCTAATAAAATTTGTGAGCCTATGCCATAGGTGCGGAGCTCTTGATTGATGCGAATTGGCTCATCGGCGCCCTTAATGCGCTCTACAATGGCGCTTCCTATTTCGTTTTGACGTAGTAGCACCATTACCCCGGCCTCAGCATTGGCAATGACTTGCATGGCTTTTAGCGTGTTCCAGCTATGTGAGCAACTTGTGCTGTCTAACAAATCAAACACCGAAAGCGGTTCATGTACGCGCACCAGCACTTCTTTTTCGGCTGAGGGGTTGCCTTTGATGAGCGCTAAATGCGTTTCTTTGCCAATTTTATCGCTGTAGGCGACCAGTTTCATTTCACCATAAGGCGTTTGCACCATGCGCTCGGCAGTGCGCTCAATAAAACTTTCAGTTTCAGCACGGTAGTGAATTAAATCAGCGATGGTGCCAATTTTTAGGCCATGTTCAGCGGCAAAAGTCATTAAATCAGGCAGGCGCGCCATGCTGCCATCTTCTTTTAAAATTTCGCAAATGACGGAAGCGGGTTCCAGACCAGCTAATTGCGCTAAATCGCAGCCAGCCTCCGTGTGGCCAGCACGAATCAATACGCCGCCATCCATTGCAGTGAGTGGGAACACATGCCCTGGGCTGACAATATCAGATGGCTTAGCGGCCTTTGCCACAGCCGCTTGTATGGTACGCGCGCGATCAGCCGCTGATATCCCTGTGGTGACGCCCTCAGCAGCTTCAATCGAAACAGTAAAGTTGGTGCCCATGCGTGCGCCATTTTTTTGCACCATTTTGTTGAGTTGAAGTTGCTGGCAGCGTGATTCCGTCAGCGTCAAGCAAATCAGCCCACGGCCATATTTGGCCATAAAATTAATATGTTCAGCATTGGCGAATTCTGCCGCGAGTACTAAATCCCCTTCATTTTCGCGGTGTTCATCATCCACCAATACCACCATGCGGCCGTGCTTGATTTCTTCGATGATTTCTTTTGCGCTGCTTATTGGTTGATGCATTGCTGTTTTCTCTTAACTTTAATTTTTTCTATTGGCTTTCTGAGGCCCATTCCGTCATGCGTTCCACATAACGGGCGATTTGATCTACTTCCAAATTCACGCTGCTCCCCGCTTTTAAACACTTTAACGTGGTGTTTTCAAGTGTATGCGGAATCAGATTGATGCTAAAAGTATCGCGCGCGACGTGATTGACCGTCAGGCTGACGCCATCCACACAAATCGAGCCTTTTACGGCAATGTATTTTGAAATGGCATGCGGTGCTTTGATGTCTAAACGCCAGCATTCGCCTAGCGATTCAAAGCGAACTACTTCTCCCACGCCATCCACATGCCCGCTCACCAAATGGCCGCCTAAGCGGTCAGACAAACGCAAGGCTTTTTCTAAATTCACCGGGTGCGCGTACTGCAAACCTTCCGTGACCGAAAGCGTTTCTTTAGAAACATGTGCAACAAAATGGCTGTCGTCAAAACTCACCGCAGTGAGGCACACACCATTCACGGCAATGCTGTCGCCCGTTTGCACATCGTGCATGTCGAGTCCGGTGCATTGAATGTTGAGTTTTAAGTCTTCGCCCGCTGGGGTGGCCAGTGTGATTTGACCGACGGTTTGTATGATGCCTGTAAACATGCCGCTAATTTTAGCAGACTTGATGTGCAAAGTATCTTTTGCTTTGCGCTAAGAATCAGATTTTTATGCGTGCAATCACAGCGATATCGTGATGTGAAATTGAGTGTGAAAAATGGATTTAAAAGTGCAATTTAAGCACCAAACCTTTTGAGGTGCCCTGCGAGCCTTTATTTATAAGGCTCGCAGGGCGGAAAATTTTCTCGGGAGCAATAACGACGATTTTAATGCGATTTACCGAATGTGAATTCATGCATCAATTCATTGCGGATTATTCAAATAATTCAGGTTTGGCAACGCCGTAGCCTTGTGCGTAATCTACCCCAATTTCTTTGAGAATCTGGATAATTTCGTTATTTTCAGCAAATTCTGCAATGGTGTGCAAGCCCATCACGTGGCCGACATTGTTAATGGATTCAACCATGGCGCGGTCAATTTTGTTGTTGGCAATGGCTTTAACAAACATGCCATCAATTTTGAGAAAATCGACTTCGAGGTTTTTTAAATACGCAAAAGAGGATAAGCCGCTACCAAAGTCGTCTAGCGAGAATCGGCAGCCAATTTTTCGCAATGCCTGCATGAATTGTCGGGCTTTGTTCAAGTTGGCAATCACCGAAGTTTCGGTAATTTCAAAGCAAATGCGGCTTGTATCGACGCCATAATGGTTGATTTGTTCAATGACGAAGTCAAGAAAGCCTTCTTCAGACAAGGTTTGACCTGAGAGGTTGATGGCACACACGTAACCAAAGTTAGCACCTTTGCGGGCGATAATGGAAAGCGCTTCTTTTACGACCCAGCGGTCGATTTCTGGCATGAGGTGATAACGCTCGGCAGCGGGTAAAAAATACCCTGGCGGGTAATATGAGCCGTCCATCGCTTGCATGCGAATCAGCAACTCACAATGCAGTTCAGCGTTAGGCGTGAGGCTTTCCATGCGCTGTATATAGAGTACAAATTGTTTGTTTTCTAATCCGGTATGAATGCGCGATACCCATTCAAGTTGATTGTTATGCTCTTTGATGTCGGCATCGTTTGAGCGGTAAATATGGATGCGGTTGCCGCCTTCTTCTTTTGCGGTGTAGCAGGCAGCATCCACCGTGCTGAGTAATTCGCTGAGCGTGAGATTGCTGTTGGGTGAAATTTCGGTAAGCCCGACACTTGCGCCAATTTTGAACACTTTGTCATCAAAGGTGAAACGATATTCGCGAACAACCTGCAATAAGCTCTCAATGATTTCCTGCGCCTTGATTAAATCGCAACCCATGAGCAGTAAGGCAAATTCATCACCGCCCAAACGCGCTAAGGTATCTGAACTCCGTACTTTGGCTTTGATGTGATTGGATAATTGTTTTAACAGCACGTCTCCCGCCATGTGGCCGCATGTGTCATTAACGATTTTAAATTGGTCTAAATCAAAGTAGGCTAAACAGTGGACGCGATTTTCTGTGGCTGCGTCATCAATCGCGAACTGGGCTTTACGGTCAAATTCATAACGGTTAATGAGACCTGTGAGTTGGTCGTGCCGCGCCTGAAATGACAACTGATTTGAAAGTGTGCGCAACATGGTGACATCGTGCAGCACAGTGACAATGGCAAAGGTGTTTCCGTCTCTGTCATATAAAGGTGAGGCGGATTTACGAATCACAAATTCGTTCCCATCGGCCCGCTCAAGAATGACTTCTTCGAGTGCGCTGTAAGAGTCAGTGAGCCAATGGCTATCAACGGGAGTGGTTTTATCCTCGGCCATTAAGCGAAATAATGCATTCAGGGTTTTAATTTTAGCCTCGCTTAACCGAATGCCCGTCAGCCGTTCTGCCGCGGCATTCATGTAGAGTACAAAGCCATTTTCATTGCTGGTGATGACCGCATCGGCGATGCCTTCAAGGGTAACTTGAGCACGTTCTTTTTCAAGCTCAAGTTCGTATTGTGCGTCTTCGATACGGTCTAACATGCCATTAATGCCATGCGATAAACTCGCTAATTCATCGTTGCCTTGCAGTTTGCGAATACGTGTGCCTAAATCGACCGATTCACTGATGCGCGTGACATCCTCATTCATACGTGAGAGACGTAGCAATACCATGCGGTCAAACAGCCAGCTAATCGCAGCCAGCATGAGCGCAATTATGGAGGTAAACCAAGACAACAAACTTAAGCTGGATTCACCTTGTTCGAATATTTCACGGTCATCAATAGTGGTTAAAATAAGTTTTTCAGACTGTCCGATATTATTTAACAGCGCATAACCCGCTACTTGCTCATGGTTGAGCGGTTTGCTGAGCATCTTCATTGTTTCAAGGTTTTTTTCAACCTCAGCTTGTGATGCCTCCAGCTTTTGCTGAAAAACCACTTTTGCACCTACAACTTTATCAAGATGCTCCATGAGCGCTTGATCCAGATGGCGCACCATAATAAGCGTGCCACGGCGAGTTGTTTTTTTGTCACCACTGGTCGGTAGAATGCTAGATGCCGAAACAATACAGACACCTTCAGGTGTCCAAAAAAATCCGGAAATTTTGTTGTGGCTGGCGTCTAAAAACACACCCTCTTTGCTAATGGCTTGCGCGAGCGATGGTGGTATTGGCCACGGTTTGCCTGTGGAATAATCAAACCCTCTTTTGTAGTGCGTTACGCCTTCAGGGGTAACCAGTAGAATGGCTTTTACTTTGAGGTTGGCAAATGTTCCATCTGTGAAGTTTGACTCAATAAAACGCTGGTCAGGCTGCGCCATGTATTGGTAAGTGTCATCCCAATGCGCATATTCAGCAATAATGCCGTCTAGCTGCTCAATTTGTTCGTTCAAAAGTGTTGCAGCACTACTGACTTGAATGAGCGTTTTGTTTGATTCCAGTTTGGCATAGCCGTCGTAGAGGACTTTGCGGGCGGCAAAAAAGACGAGCGTAAACAGCAGTATCATCCCTACCGCTACCACCACCAACATTTTGGCGCGTAATCCAGTAAAGTGTTTTTCTGCCATTGAATCTACCAGGAAAGAGTTATTACAAACGTATTGTGATAACGGCAAGCAATTGCCGTATCTTTAATTTTTCTGCAAATAAGAGTATCTCACATGAATGCGCTAACACAAGCGGCAACCCACAAAATGTATTTCTGAAAAATTGGATAAGCCTGATAGAATGCGGCTCATGAACTCTCTTCCATTTGAATTGTTTGTTGGTTGGCGCTACACCCGCGCCAAGCGTAAAAATCATTTTACTTCATTTATTTCGATCACCAGTATGGTCGGGATTGCCTTGGGCGTGGCTGTGCTGATTATTGTGCTGTCGGTCATGAATGGTTTTGGTACAGAACTGCGCAATCGTATTTTGGGTGTAGCCTCGCACATGCAAGTCATGGGCATCAACAGCCCGTTATCTGATTGGCAAAATGTGGTAGCGCAGGCTAAAACAGTTCCGCAGGTAAAAGCGGCAGCGCCTTACGTCATGGGGCAGGGCATGCTCTCTTTTGGGCAATACGCGCAAGGGGCGATTGTGCGCGGCATTGTGCCGGCGCAAGAAGTGCAAGTCGCTGAACTTGGCAATAAAATGAAAGTTGGCCAGTTAGATAATTTACGTGCAGGCGAATTTGGCATTGTGCTTGGCATAGATTTGGCGCGTTATTTAGGTGCAGAGTTGGGCGATAAAGTGATGCTCATGACGCCGAACGGCCAAGCCACCCCAGCCGGCATGGTGCCGCGCATGAAGCAATTTAAACTAGTTGGTGTGTTTGAAATGGATATGAAAGAGTATGACGGCAATCTTGCGCTTGTTCACATTGAAGATGCGGCAAAACTGTATCGTATGGGTGACGATGTTTCAGGGGTGCGCTTAAAGTTGGACGATCCTTTTCACGCCAGCGAAGTTTCTCCCTTGCTGAGTTTGGCGTTAAGTGGCCAGCAAAATTATTACATTAGTGATTGGGTTGATGAAAACCCCAATTTTTTTGCTGCACTCAAAATGGAAAAGCGCGTCATGTTCATCATCATGGCATTAGTCGTAGCGGTGGCGGCCTTTAACATTGTGTCTACACTGATTATGGCGGTGACAGATAAACGGGCTGATATTGCCATAATGCGCACATTAGGCGCTAGCCCCAGCAGTATTATGCAGATATTTGTGGTGCAGGGTGCGTTGATTGGCGTCATCGGCACCCTTGCAGGGGTAGTGTTGGGTGTGTTAATTGCCCTAAATATTGATGTTATTGTGCCTTTTATAGAACATTTGTTTGGTATCCAGTTTTTAGATAAAGATGTGTATATGATTACCTCGGTACCCTCGCAATTGCTATGGTCTGACGTGCTGGTGATTATGTTGACATCCTTTGCGCTAAGTCTTTTGGCAACGTTATACCCAAGCTGGAAAGCGGCCAGAATGAACCCCGCTGAGGCTTTGCGCTATGAATAACGCTACTACAAAAACAAACAACATTTTGCGCTGCATTGGGCTGCAAAAAACTTATGCAGGGCTAGAGGTGCCGGTATTGGCCGGAATTGACTTTTCAGTCAATGCGGGTGAGCAAGTCGTTGTGGTCGGCGCATCTGGCTCTGGCAAAAGCACTTTGTTGCACCTATTGGCAGGGCTTGATAGCCCAAGTCAGGGTGAAGTCATGCTGATGGGAAAATCACTCAAAAGCATGACAGAAACCAATAAAGGCCTGATGCGTAATCAATCGCTGGGTTTTGTCTATCAGTTTCATCATCTATTACCTGAGTTTACTGCGTTGGAGAATGTAGCCCTGCCTTTGCTGATTCGCAAGCTAGCCAAGCGTGAGGCATATCAGAAAGCCAGTGAAATGCTGGCTAAAGTGGGTTTAGGGCACCGTCTGGAGCATTTGCCGGGTGAACTTTCGGGAGGCGAACGGCAACGGGCTGCGGTGGCGCGCGCGTTAGTGACCAAGCCAAAATGCGTCATTGCCGATGAACCAACAGGCAATTTAGACCGAACAACGGCGCATCAGGTATTCGATATGTTATTAGACATCAACCAAACGCAAGGTGTGGCTTTGGTGGTAGTAACGCACGATTTAGAATTGGCCGCGAAAATGCAGCGGCAATATCGGTTGGTCGATGGGTTGTTACAGCCTTTGTAAATGCGCTAAAAACCGTTAGTCGCAGCTAAAAATCATGAGACTTGCGGCATTAAATTTTGTGTTGGGTGCGTGGCTAGTACAACAGCTGACGCAACTGCCAAGTGTGCCATGGTTGGTCTGCGTATGGATTGTTGCGCTGGTCTTATTATGCTTGTTGTTCGCCCCGCAACATCAGCAACAATCGTCCGTTAATAAATATTCAAAAGTTTTTTTACGCGGGTTAGCGGCATTGATGCTTGGCTTAAGTTGGGCAAGCAGTGTTGCCCTTTGGCGGCTGAGTGATGCATTGCCGCACACTTGGGAACAAAAAACCATCGCGATTGAAGGTGTTGTTGCCAGTGTGCCAGAAGTGACCGAGCGTGGCGTGCGCTTTCGGTTTGATGTTGAAAAAACACTGACTGAACATGCCGTGGTGCCAAGCCACATTAGCCTTAATTACTATGCAGTAAATCAATACGCTAAAGACCAACAGACAATAGAACCCACTGCTACGCAATCTAATCTATTCAATGCGGGTGAACGCTGGTTGCTAAATGTACGCTTAAAGCGGCCGCACGGTAGCCAAAATCCGCATGGTTTTGATTTTGAGTCATGGGCGTTGAGTGAAAATATACGCGCCACAGGCAGCATTAAAACCAAAGCGGATTGGAAAAAGTTGGACGATTTTGTTTGGCGCCCGAGCTATATGATTGAACATGTGCGTGCACGCATTCAGCAGCGCATTGCAAGCGTGCTCGCTAATAAACCTTATAGCGGTGTCATTCAGGCGCTGATGATGGGCAACGATAACAATATTACGCCTGAAGATTGGCAGATATTTTTACGCACAGGCACCACGCATTTGATGAGCATTTCAGGGTTGCACATCACCATGCTATCTGGCTTGGCATTTGGCTTGGCGAGTTTTTTATGGCGGCGTAGCCCCAAGCTTGCCATACGCATTCCCACCAGAAAAGCAGCGGTGCTTGCAGGCGTTTTGGTGGCGCTCAGCTATGCGCTGATTGCAGGCTTTTCAGTGCCAACACAACGCACGGTCTACATGCTTAGCGTATTTGCTGTGGCGTTGTGGTCTAGCCGACAAGTTGCGATAAGCCAGGTGTTGGCGTTGGCGCTATTGGTCGTGGTGCTGCTTGATCCGTGGGCCGTCAACGCGCCTGGATTTTGGCTTTCATTTGGCGCGGTGGCTTTAATTGCCTATGCATTAGGTGCGCGTATTGGTGAATCGCACTGGTTTAAGGTCGCGGTAAAAACACAATGGGCGGTAACGATTGGTATGTTGCCATTGCTACTCGTGATGTTCAATCAAGCCTCTATTATTTCACCCATTGCCAATGCAATCGCTATTCCCGTCATCAGTTTTGTAGTAACGCCCCTCGCGTTACTGGGCAGTTTTTTACCTGTGGATGCGCCGCTAAAATGGTCATATTTCGCGCTGGAGCTTTGCATGCGTGTGCTGACCTGGCTCAATCAACTGCCTTTAGCCACTTGGCAGCAACACACGCCACCGGTCTGGACGCTTTTTCCAGCGCTTATCGGGGTGTTTTGGCTATTGCTGCCACGCGGGATGCCGATGCGCTGGTTAGGCTTGCTTGGCTTTTTGCCGATGCTATTTATTGTTCCAGCACGACCCATGCAAGGTGACATGAAAATTACCGTGCTCGATGTAGGGCAAGGCCTAAGTGTGGTGGTACAAACCAGCAAGCGCACACTGCTTTATGACACAGGCCCAAAATTTAATGCACAAAGTGACGCGGGCAGCCGCATTGTTGTGCCTTATCTGCGGGGTGAAGGCATTGGCAAACTTGATGGCATGATGGTCAGCCATCATGATAATGACCACAGCGGAGGATTGTCATCAATACTCGCGCTGATGCCTGTGGATTGGCTTAATAGCGCCTTGCCTGAAAGTTTAGCGCTGCCAGAAAGCTTAGAAACCATGCAATGCTATGCAGGGCAAATCTGGACTTGGGATGATGTACAGTTTGAAGTGCTGCACCCCAGCCTTGAAAGTTACGACAACGAGAAAATAAAAGATAACGACCGTAGCTGCGTGCTTAAAATTACAAGCCATGCCGGCAGTATGTTGATGACGGGCGATATTGAAAAAAATGTTGAGCTGGCATTGGTAGAATTAGACGCAGATATTTTAAAGAGTGATGTGGTCATCGCACCGCATCACGGCAGTAAATCTTCTTCAACCGCTGCTTTTATTGAAGCCGTAGCCCCCAGCGCAAGCATCATGACGCCGGGCTACCTCAATCGCTACCAGCATCCCAAGCCGGAAGTTGTGGTGAGGTATCAGGCGGCTGGCAGCCAAATTTATCGCTCAGATTATCACGGTGCGCTTGAAATTCATTATGTGAAAAATCAGCCGATTCGCTTTAACAGCTACAGAATGCAACATCGCCGATATTGGCATGATGTGTTTGAAAATTCGCCAGCGCCATAAGGCGAAATATTTAAGCATAATATTGTGCTTTTTTGTGCCATTTTTTGTTGATTTACAATGTACAATTTTGCGCCGAGAAAAATTTTATGCTCTGGAAGCCTTTATTTACAAGGATTCCAGAGTATCGAAAAAGGTTGCATGTAAAATTGCTTAAAAAATAAGCAATTTTCGCCTGTTTTGATGAATGTATTTTCTGCTGAATTTAAAAGCGCTTAAGTGATTTTGAATACACGCTTTGCGCTTAACTTTTATTGACTAATTGTTGTTCTTGCTTGCCCAAACGCGGGCGACAAGCTAAAGTATCGCAAGCATAAGTTTCATCGCATTGATGGCAAAATTAAAGTTGTTTAATCACAGTCTTTTTTGATTTTTTGGAGTTGTAATCTCATGTGGCAAATTATTTTAGCAGCAGGCTGGCCAATTTGGCCCCTTATCATTGCTTCTGTTGTAGCGCTGGCAATCATTGGAGAGCGGGCATTTGCATTGCGTGAATCAAGTGTAGCACCACAAAATCTTCTGCCCGAAGTGCAGTCATGGCTGGCTGCTG
>JAKQTB010000081.1 GCA_029569495.1 Pseudomonadota bacterium
TGCCGCAGGTCGCAAATACTTAGGGCAAGAAGTTGCACAAAAAATCGCCATGCAAAGCGCGCAAGGTGCAGGAGACACCCTTAAAAACCTTACCGCACGCGAATTTGAGGTGTTTACATCACTCGCGCAAGGCTTAGCGCTGAATGAAGTTGGTGAACGGTTAAACTTAGACTATAAATCGGTAGTGAATATTCAAACGCGTATCAGGCAAAAACTCAATATTGAAAACACCGCGCAACTTGTTTTGCTGGCTGTGCGAGCTGGTGTTGTATCGCCTTAATGTTTTTTTCGTCTAGTTTTGTCCATGGTAAAAATTTTGGCTATTTTAAAAGTTTTGACTAAGGAAAAAGTAAACCATCGAACGTATTGATAAAGTAAATTGGATAGCAATAAAATCATAAAAAACACACTTTATTTACAATTGATAATTCACTAAAAATCAGAGTCTGTAAAAAAATCTGTGTAAATGATATTTTACCAATGACGTATAAAGGAAATTATCATGGCCACACACAACAAGTCTGTAAAAGACTTTCCGCAATTACCTACTGAGCTAGTTGAACAACTCGCCAGCTTTGTCAAAACGGAACAAGACCTCAGTTTAATCACCAATCAGCTCATGAAACAAGTGGTTGAGAAAGCCCTACAAGCCGAACTCAGCCATCATTTGGATGTGGATAGCGCCACAGGCAATGCCAACAGTCGCAACGGCTTTATGGGTAAAACGCTCAAAGGAAACTTTGGTGAAATGCCTATTCAAACTCCACGTGACCGCGCAGGTGCGTTTGAACCCACGCTCGTGCGCAAAGGACAAACGCGATTTACCGCCTTTGATGACCAAATTCTAAGCCTCTACGCCCGTGGTATGAGTACACGCGATATTGCCAACATGTTCCAAGAGATGTATGGCGCAGAGATCTCACATACCCTCATCTCCAAAGTCACCGAAGCGGTGCTGGAAGAGGTTCACGCATGGCAGAGCCGCCGCTTGGATGAAGTCTATCCCATTGTGTATTTGGATTGCATCGTCGTTAAAGTCAATCAAGACAAACGCATCATCAATAAAGCCATTTACCTGGCACTGGGCGTGAACCTAGATGGCAAGAAGGAATTGCTGGGCTTATGGATTTCAGAGAACGAAGGCGCTAAATTCTGGCTTAACGTACTCACCGAATTACAAAACCGTGGTGTGACTGACATCTTCATTGCCTGTGTGGACGGCTTAACGGGATTTCCTGATGCGATTGCTGCGGCGTATCCAAAAACTAAGATACAGTTATGTGTCGTTCACATGGTGAGAAACAGTTTACGCTATGTGGCTTCTAAACACATGAAAGAAGTGGCGACTGACCTGAAGACCATTTACCAAGCCGCCACCGCTGATGCGGCAGAGCGTGCGCTGGAATCCTTTGCACAGAAGTGGGATAGTCAATATGCGAGTATTGCTAAGAGTTGGCGTAATCACTGGCCTAACCTGATTACATTGTTTGACTACCCGCCAGAAATACGCAAAGTGATTTACACCACGAATGCGATTGAGTCCTTAAACAGCGTCATCCGCAAAGCGATTAAAAACCGTAAAATATTCCCCAATGACAATGCGGCATTTAAGGTGGTATATTTAGCCATGCTACAAGCTTCCAAAAAATGGACAATGCCATTACGGGATTGGAAAGCTGCGCTAAATCGATTTAGTATTGAATTGGGTGACCGAGTGCCTCCCTTCAATTAATGCACTCAATACTGCATTTACACAGAATTATTTACAGGCTCCTTTTGTTATTTCTACTGCCTAATAAAATACTTGGCTTATTTTTTCAAAGCATCACGAATTTCACGTAATAATAAAATATCATCTGGTGTTGCTGCTGGCGCTGGAGGCGGCTCTGCTT
>JAKQTB010000090.1 GCA_029569495.1 Pseudomonadota bacterium
ACATTGGTGACAGCTACGTTTGGCTGGCCTGCGCTATCATTTTGACCATCAATATGACCACTTGAAGGCTGGACTTTTGACTCATGCGCGCACGATGCTAATGCCAAGGCTACGCACGCCAGTAGCGTAATTCGAATATTATTTGTCAAAGGATTTACCCCTTATTTTTTACATTACTGCATTTTTGCACACTATTGCAAAAATGCAAGAAGTATTTTATACAAAATACCAAAGTAAAACAATAATTTACAGGGGTTTTCTATTGCGATTGCTCAAGCTCTTTGTTGATTCCAGCTAATGTACGCAATTGGGGGCGATTATTTTTGATGTGACTAGGCAAGCCTTGCATTGCGGATATCGCTTCTGCACGTTGAGAAAAAATGCCATATAAAAACACGGTAAGGTTGGTGCTATTTTGCTTTTTTTGGTACAAATACAGTTTGTCCACTTCAAGTTGCCGACTCAATGCATCTAAATCTTCTTTCACCTGACGCTCGTCAGAGGAGGTCATCATCTGCAAGGTAATACTATCCGGATGGCCATCTCGCAGCAGTGTTTTAGTGGCTTCCAATCGGCTATCTATTAAATTTTGCTTAGGCTCTACCTGCTGCGCTACGCTGGCTTTCTGGCTGGTATTGGTGCTACTTTCAGGCGCTTTCTGGTTTGTTATATTTGCTGGCTGATTGAATATAAGCGCAGTTTTTTCTTGCGGCTGCGTTGGGTTATTCTGGCGTAGAAAAAATAAGGTCAATGCTGCGAATAGCGCGATAATTGCCACGCCGATTAATATAGCTTGGGACGATAATAACTTTTTCGTAGCGCTTGCGCTTTTGCCAAATTCACTATCTTGAATCGCGGCATTGACGTGCTTTACACTCACTTGATGCACATTTTCTGCATATGCCGCCAACAAACTTTTTTCTGCCAGAATATTTACGCGCCGCACCAAACCTTGGGCCGCGGCTGAGAGTTTTTTAATGGCTTCATCTGTAAATAAATGTGGGCCGTAATAGCCTGCCGCACGCAAGCGAAAAATAAGATATTCGCCAATATCTTTCGTTTGTAGTGGCCCAAGATGAAAGCTATGGGTAATCCGCTCACGCAGTTGACGAATATGCGGCTGATTTAAATTCGTATCGAGTTCTGGTTGCCCAAATAAGACAATTTGCAGCAGTTTGTCTTGCTTAGTTTCTAAGTTTGAAAGTAGCCTGATTTCTTCAAGCGTTGCCAGCGGCATGCCTTGTGCTTCTTCAACAAATATAACGACTTGGCGCCCTTCTTTGTGTCGGCTTAATAAATGTGCCTGCAGTGCCTGCATGACCTTGAGGCGGTCGGCGTTTTTGGGGAGTTTGAGTTGCAACTCAAATGCAATGGCGTGCAACACATCTTCAGGGGCAACACTTGGATTAGCGAGATAAATGCTCTCAATTTTTTCAGGCAAAATGGTTTGCAGCATGCGGCAAAGCATGGTTTTACCACTGCCAACCTCGCCCACAACCTTGATAATGCCTTCGCCGTTGGTAATAGCATAGACGAGTGCGTCTAATACCGCGCCCCGATTACCCCCAGAAAAGAAAAAATCAGTGTTGGGGGTAATTTTAAATGGTGGTTCTTTTAAGCCAAAGTGCGGGTAATACACAGCGTATCCAGTACCTGTCAGCTATTCTCAGGGGTGCTCATGCGGCTATATAACGTGGTGCGATTTACATTTAACAACTTTGCAGCCTGACTTAAGTTGCCATGCGTAATTTTCATGGCCGCTTCAATATAGGCTTTTTCCCAAGTTTTAAGTACGGCATCCAAGGTCACGTTTGCTTGTGTTTGCAAGTGGCGCTGTGCCTGCGCCATCATTGCAGACTCATCGTTAATGTTGATTTGCTCTGTACTTGAACCTTCTGGCGCGGCGTGAGACAAATCAAATTCAGCAACCAAATCATTTGCGTTAAGCGTTTTGCCAGCATATTTCGCAATCAACCGAATCACTATATTTCTGAGCTCGCGGACATTGCCAGGGAAATTATATTCAAGCCAGCGTGCCTGCGCTGAGGCATCAAGCGTGAAGGGCGCTTGCCCAATTTGTTTGGCGTAGAACGAAATAAAGTGTTCTCGCAATAACGCTTTATCTTCGCCCAACTCTCTAAGTGGCGGCACGTGAACAGCAAATACACTTAAACGATGATATAAGTCTGATCTAAATTTACCTGCACGCACTTCAAGTCGCAGGTCACGATTAGTTGCCGCTACAATACGTGCGCGACTCTTCCTAGTTTGTGTTTCACCAATTCGCTGGTATTCACCATTTTCTAATACGCGTAGCAACTTTGCCTGCAATTCTAATGGCAGTTCGCCAATTTCATCTAAAAACAGCGTGCCTTCGCTCGCGTCTTCAAAATACCCTGTATGCGCAGAAATAGCACCGGTAAACGCACCTTTAGTATGGCCAAATAAAATAGACTCAGCCAATAAAGGCGAAATTGCGGCGCAATTGACCGACAAATAAGGATGCATTCTACGTTTACTTGCGTGGTGAAAGCTCCCTGCAACCAACTCTTTACCACTGCCAGATTCACCCTCAATCAGTACTGGAAAAGGCGAGTCTGCAAATTGGTTAATTTGCATACGCAAGGCTTGCATTGGCAAACTGTTCCCCAACAGGCCGTCATGCTCCTGTTCGGCTTTAATTTCATTGAGCTCAACATCTTGCACTTTAAGTGCGTTTAAGAGCATGTCTTTAAGCTTATCAACATCGCAAGGCTTGGCAATAAAGTCCACCGCGCCCAATGACAATGCGCGCTTCACATTGACATCATCACTTTGGCCCGAAAGCACATGAATTTTAATGGTAGGGGAATGCGCTAATAGTGCGCTGATGACTTTAAAGCCCTCTTCAGGCGTATGCGGTGATGGTGGCAGCCCTAAATCTACTAACGCCAAGGCTGGCGGGGCATCTTGCTGCAACAGTAAACTTTTGAGCTGCGCGTGCGATTCAGCCACACAAACATCAAAGTATTTACTTAAAACAAAATGCAACGTATCCGTAATTAAAGGATCATCATCAATAATCATTAAAACTGGACGAGGTACAGCCATTCAAAAACCTTTACAAAAATTAAAGTGTAATCGTTAATACTATAGCCTTAAAGGCTACGCGTATCAATGAGTTTGACGAATACGGGCCGCCTTCGCGCTCACGATTAAATGTGTTTTGATTGCTGGAGAAAATTTGGGGTGGCTGATGGGGCTCGAACCCACGACAACAGGAATCACAATCCTGGACTCTACCAACTGAGCTACAGCCACCATAGAGACTAAACATGGCCTGCCCGACAGGAATCGAACCTGTAACCCCCAGCTTAGAAGGCTGGTGCTCTATCCGGTTGAGCTACGGGCAGAAATGGTTACACAATTACGACTAAAGGCAAGACCAAAAAAACTGGTCGGCGTGGAGAGATTCGAACTCCCGACATCCTGCTCCCAAAGCAGGCGCGCTACCAGGCTACGCTACACGCCGAAGAGGCAGAAATATACTGGAAACCGAGCGATAGGTCAATTCGAATATGTTAAAATGCTGCATTATTTTTAACAATTGATAAAAATTCACCCCCAAAACTCATGACAGCTCAAATAATTGATGGCAAAGCCATTGCCGAATCGCTATTAAACTCAATCAAAACACGCATTCAGCAGCGCCTTCAGGCGAATAAACGTGCGCCCGGCTTGGCCGTCATTCTTGTGGGCGCCGATCCTGCATCGACCATTTATGTTCGCAACAAGCGCCTTGCCTGTGAAAAAGTAGGCATTGTTTCTAAAGCTTACGACTTACCGTCAAGCACTACAGAAGCTGAACTGCTGGCGTTGATTGCCGAATTAAATGAAGACGACACGATTGACGGTATTCTCGTGCAGTCACCGCTACCGCCACAAATTAAGGATGAGCATGTGATTGAACACATTAGCCCTTATAAAGATGTGGATGGCTTTCACCCATACAATATTGGCAGGCTGGCGGTCCGCCAACCAACGCTACGTTCTTGCACGCCTTTTGGGGTGATTAAAATGCTTGAAGCTACCAACATCTCACTGATGGGGTTAGATGCTGTGGTGGTTGGTGTTTCAAATCATGTGGGTCGGCCAATGGCGCTTGAGTTGTTATTGGCGGGTTGTACCGTTACAAGCTGCCATCGCCACACTAAAGATTTGGCAAAGCAAGTGATGCAGGCAGATTTAGTGGTTGCGGCGGCAGGCAAGCATGGATTGATTCAAGGAGAATGGATTAAACCTGGTGCGATTGTGATTGATATTGGTATTAACCGTTTAGAAAATGGCAGTATTGCTGGTGATGTGGATTTTGCAGCGGCTAAGCAACGTGCCGGCTATATTACCCCCGTACCTGGTGGCGTGGGGCCAATGACCGTGGCTACCCTTATGGAAAACACTTTACTCGCATTAGAATTGAAAGAAAAAGCACAATAATCAACCAGCAAATCTTACTAATAATTCAATCAATTACACGATTTTTTGCATCAAAACTTTTTTCGGTGTACACTCACGCGCTTAATTTTATTTAAGTCACTTTTTTAGTCTTTAAGGCAAAACATGGCAGACGTTATCAGTAAACAATTTACGCCCTATCAGCCAAAACCTGATGAGCAATACATGAGCAAAGCGCAGTTGAATCATTTTCGTAAGATTTTAAATGATTGGAAGTCAGAACTAAGCCACGATTTAGACAATACGATACACACCATGCAAGATGAGGTGACGATGTTTGCTGACCCAAACGACCGCGCCAGCCAAGAATCTGACATGACATTAGAACTACGCAACCGTGACCGTGAGCGTAAACTCATCAAAAAAATTGATGAAACATTACGCAATATTGATGAAGGTGACTATGGCTATTGTGAAGGTTGCGGCATCGAAATTGGGTTAAAGCGTATGGAGGCAAGGCCCACGGCAACGCTTTGCATTGATTGCAAAACGCTCGACGAAATGCGTGAAAAGCAGGTTGCTAAATAGCCAACAGCTTTCAGAGAAGCCTAACCTCAAGGTTAGGCCCGAACTAAAAGCAAGTTGCAAAATTATTTTGCTTAATTTAAAGCCCGATTTTTTCGGGCTTTTTTAATTTATGTTGTAAGTATTTTAGCGAAGTATTTCGCTTTTAAAATCACATTAAATCACGCTGAAATCGTGCCGAGAAAAAAATAATGCCCTGCGAGCCTTTATTTACAAGGATCGCAGGGCATCGAAAAAGGTTGTGCGAATTTTATTCGTTTTTTTAAGGTTTTTTCGTTCCCATTTCCCCAAAAATTAAGCCCGCTAAAGCGGGCTTAATTTTTACCTCATGACAGATTATTCATCCGCTTCAGATTCTGCTTTCGCTTCTGGTGCAGGTGGGTCAATCAATGCTTTCATGCTTAAACGCACACGGCCTTTTTCATCGGCTTCTACTACTTTCACTTTCACAACATCGCCTTCTTTTAAGAAGTCACCCACCGCATTCACGCGTTGATGTGCAATTTGTGAAATGTGTAATAAGCCATCTTTACCTGGAATTAGCGACACAATCGCACCAAAATCAAGCAATTTAAGCACAGTACCTTCATAAACATTACCAATTTCAACTTCTGCTGTAATTTCAGCAATTCGACGTTGCGCTTCAGCACCTTGCTCTGAACTTGTACAAGCGATTTTTACCGTGCCGTCATCATCAATATCAATGCTGGTGCCAGTTTCTTCTGTTAATGCACGAATTACCGCGCCGCCTTTACCAATCACATCACGAATTTTTTCAGGATTGATTTTCATGGTGATAATACGTGGGGCAAATTGTGACATCTCAGCATTTGCGCCGCTTACCGCTTGCTTCATAATGCCCAGGATATGCGCACGGCCTTCTTTAGCTTGTGCTAAAGCCACTTGCATGATTTGTGCAGTAATTCCTGTAATTTTGATGTCCATTTGTAACGCAGTAATGCCGTCTTCGGTACCGGCCACTTTAAAGTCCATGTCCCCTAGGTGATCTTCATCGCCTAAAATGTCGGTCAATACAGCGACGCGGTTGCCTTCTTTAATCAGACCCATTGCAATACCGGCTACGTGATTTTTCATCGGCACGCCTGCGTCCATCAACGCTAAACAGCCACCGCAAACAGAGGCCATTGAGCTTGAACCGTTTGATTCAGTGATTTCAGACACAACACGCATGGTGTAATCAAAGTCTTCTTTTTCTGGCAATGCAGCCACTAACGCACGTTTTGCTAAACGGCCATGACCGATTTCACGACGTTTTGGCGTGCCCACACGGCCCGTTTCACCTGTGGCATACGGAGGCATGTTGTAATGCAACATAAAACGATCTTTGAATTCACCTTGCAATGCATCAATCACTTGCTCATCACGGCCAGTACCAAGTGTAGCAACCACTAATGCTTGCGTTTCACCGCGTGTGAACAATGCAGAGCCGTGCGTACGTGGCAACACGCCTGTACGAATGCTGATTGGGCGCACTGTGCGTGTGTCACGGCCATCAATACGCGGCTCACCATTTAAAATTTGGCTACGTACTGTCTTAGCTTCTAAATTAAAGATTTCATTTTTAATTTTGTTGGCTTCAGTGGTTGAGGTTTCTTCTGTGATTAACTCGGCCAATACGCGATTTGTGATTTCTGACAGCTTCGTTGAACGCGCGCCTTTTGCTTTGATTTGGAATGCTGCGTTAATATCCGCTGCTGCCAAAGCCGCTACTTTTTCAATCAATGCAGTGTCTGGCTCAGGAGCCACCCAATCCCATGCGTCTTTACCTGCTTCAGCAGCGAGTTCGCTAATCATTTTAATGACTGCTTGCATTTGCTCGTGACCATATACCACCGCGCCCAGCATGATTTCTTCTGAAAGCTCTTTCGCTTCTGATTCCACCATCATCACAGCAGTTTCGGTTGCGGCGACGACTAAGTCTAACGCTGTTTCTTCTAATTGGGCTTTGGTTGGGTTTAGTACATATTCATCATTAATATAACCAACGCGTGCCGCACCTAATGGGCCAAAGAATGGAATGCCTGACAATGACATGGCAGCAGAAGCACCGATAATCGCTGGAATATCTGCATCAATTTCAGGGTCAGATGACAATACAGTCGCTACCACTTGCACTTCGTTATAAAACGCTTCTGGAAATAAGGGGCGCAATGGACGGTCAATTAAACGGCTCGTCAATGTTTCTTTTTCTGAAGGACGGCCTTCACGTTTGAAGAAGCCCCCTGGAATTTTACCGCCTGCATAGGTTTTTTCCATGTAATCCACAGTGAGTGGGAAAAAATCTTGGCCTGCTTTTACTTCTGATTTGCTGGTCACAGCCACTAACACAACGGTATCACCATAACTCACCAACACTGCTGCATCGGCTTGACGTGAGATTTCACCTGTTTCAAGCGTAAGCGTATGCGCCCCGTATTGAATGCTTTTCGTTACTTTATTAAACATGTCTTTTCCTTTTCAATTCAATAAACTGTTATTCACTACCCAATAACAGCTGTTTTACTGCTTTAATTTTAATTTAGTGATATTTTTGGCTGATATTGCCGCCATGAAAAAAGCCGACGCATATCACCATGCAGTCGGCTTTTCTTACATCATAAAAGTGCGCTATATCTAAACAAGCAATGCACTTTTACAACAATTACTTACGTAAACCTAAACGCCCAATCAGTGCTTGATAACGAGTCACATCTTTGCTTTTTAAATAATCTAGCAAACGACGACGTTGGCTTACCAATGCCAACAAACCACGGCGTGAGTGATTGTCTTTTTTGTTTGATTTAAAGTGCTCGGTTAAATAAGCAATACGGCTGGTTAAAAGTGCCACTTGCACTTCTGGGCTGCCTGTATCTTTTGGTGCTGTTTGAAATTCGCTTACGATTTTAGCGCGATCTGCTGCAGTAGTTGCCATAACTTAATTCCTAATAATTTAGATGTTTTGCGTCAATGTAAAAGCAGCCTAAAAGTTAAACCGCTAAAACATTCATTTGCATGAACCGAGCATTGTAACGATAACCGAATGATTTATCAAATATTTATTGCCTTAAACGCAAAAAACAATCAGCCAGATATCGGTTTATTGACAATAAGCCGTTTGGGCGCAATTTTTCCATCGCTTTGTTGTTCACCAAGCCCTAAAAATTGCTGCTGTTCGTCATAAAGCCGCAACAATCCTGTAGGCACCACGCCACTTTTCCATACCGCTTGGCCTTGCTGCAAATAAAATGTACTGTCGGCATCTAACGTGATGGCCGCTAGATGTTGCACTGCACTATCGGCTGGCATGAGCAGTGCAATACGCGCTTCTGCCGGCGTTGCTTCAAACTGGGACAAGGTCACCGATTGATGGATGTGATAGTTTGCGGTAGCGGTTCTGCGTAAACCAATTAAATGTGCGCCGCAACCTAGCGCGTTGCCAATATCTTCTGCCAATGTGCGAATATACGTGCCTTTGCTGCAAGTTACAGTGATTTCCGCCACATCCCCCGCAAACGCATTAACGATGATTTGGTGAATCATCACGGCACGCGGCTGACGCGCAATTTCTACACCAGCTCTAGCATATTCGTACATTGCCTTACCTTCAAATTTGAGCGCGGAGTACATCGGCGGCGTTTGGCTAATTTCGCCCACAAACAGGCGACACGCTGCTTCAAACTGCGCTTGTGTCGCATTGACTGGTTGCGTTGATAAAACCGCACCTTCCGCGTCACCGGTATTGGTGGTGACACCCAACTTCAATGTGGCCACATAAGTTTTATCGGCATCTGTCAGGTAATGCGCAAATTTAGTTGCCTCGCCAAAACAAAGCGGGAGCAGTCCAGTTGCCAACGGATCCAGCGTGCCGGTATGGCCAGCCTTTGCCGCAGACAATAGCCATTTCACTTTTTGCAAGGCTTGGTTAGATGAAAAACCATGCGGTTTATCTAACAGCAGGATTCCGTTAATATTTTTTTTGGGGCGTTTATACTGCACAGGGATTTTTACAATTGATGTGTGTTTGCGAATTTTCAGAGGTTAAATTTACAATCAAAAAATTGCATTTTCTCCACTAAAAATGTTACGAGAAAAAATTTCTGCCCTGCGAGCCTTTATTTATAAGGCTTCCAGGGCATCGAAAAAGGTTGGTGTTTTAAAACCTATGTTTTATGCGTATTTGAAGCGATCGCTTCATCAATTAACTTAGACATCATCATGCCGTTGTCAATTGAACTGTCATAGACAAAATGCAACTGCGGTACGGTGCGAAGCAACATTCTTTTTGCCAATTGCGTACGCAAAAATCCTGCGGATTTTTCTAGCCCTTGTTGCATGCTTTCGCTTGCTTTTGCAGCGCTGTAAAAGATTTTAGCGTGCGCCATATCGCCCGTGACTTCAACCGCAGTAATGGTCACCATGCCAACCCGCGGGTCTTTCACTTCAAACTGCAGCAAGTCAGCCAACTCACGCTGCATCTGTTCTGCAACGCGGTGGCTGCGTGAGAAATCTTTTGCCATATTTATCCTATTAAATGCAAAGTGTTAAGCTAGGCTGGGCGTGAAACAAAAAATTGAGCGCGGCATACATTGAGTATGTAAGCAAAAGTTTTCTGTTTTGCAACAACGCATCGCGACAAAGTTTGCATTTATAGCGTACGTGCCACTTCTACGATTTCATACACTTCTAAAATATCGCCAACTTCAATATCATTAAAGTTTTTCAGCGATAATCCGCACTCAAAGTTGTTTTTCACTTCTTTCACATCATCTTTAAAGCGTTTGAGTGAATCGAGCTCGCCTGTATGAACAATCACATTATTGCGCAGCACTCGCACCAGTGAATTACGTTTAATCAGCCCGTCTTGTACATAACAACCAGCAATTGCGCCCACTTTAGAAATACGGAATACTTCGCGAATTTCCACAGTACCAATCATGCTTTCTTTTTGCTCCGGTGCCAACATGCCGCCCAGCGCTGCTTTAATCTCATCAACCGCTTCGTAAATAATATTGTAGTAGCGTACGTCAATTCCTAAAGTTTCTATCAACTTACGCGCACCTGTATCAGCACGTACGTTAAAGCCGATCAACACACCTTTTGAAGCTGCCGCCAAGTTCACATCAGATTCGCTTATCGCGCCAACGCCAGTATGAATAATATTAACCTTCACTTCAGCGGTCGATAATTTTTGTAAGCTGGTCGCTAATGCTTCATAAGAACCTTGTACGTCAGACTTGATAATTAACCCTAAGGTTTGCTGTGCAGCACCATCGCCCATTTGGTCAAACATATTTTCAAGTTTGGCCGCCTGCTGTTTCGCCAGTTTAACATCGCGGAATTTACCTTGGCGGAAATTAGCAATTTCACGCGCTTTACGCTCGTCATTAAGCACAATCACTTCTTCACCAGCACTTGGCACATCAGCTAAACCTTGAATTTCAACCGGCATGGAAGGACCCGCCTCTTGAATATCTTTACCTGTTTCATCCAGCATGGCGCGCACTTTACCAAAAGTGTTGCCAGCCAAAATCATGTCACCGCGTTTAAGCGTGCCAGATGTCACCAAAATTGTTGCCACAGAACCACGGCCTTTATCCAGACGGCCTTCAATCACCAAACCTTTTGCTGGTGTGTTTCTTGGCGCTTGCAACTCTAGAATTTCAGCCTGTAACAGTACCGCTTCTAACAGTTCATCAATACCCTGACCAGTTTTTGCTGAAACTTCTCTAAACATCACTTCGCCACCAAAGTCTTCTGGCACAACTTCTTGCGCGACTAATTCCATTTTTACACGCTCTGGCTCAGCGCCAGGCTTATCAATTTTATTGATGGCCACAACAAGTGGCACACCTGCCGCTTTAGCATGATGAATCGCTTCAATCGTTTGTGGCATCACACCATCATCAGCTGAAACCACTAAAATCACCACGTCCGTCGCTTTGGCACCACGAGCACGCATGGCCGTAAACGCTTCATGGCCCGGCGTATCCAAAAAGGTTACCATGCCGCGTGGCGTTTCTACGTGGTATGCCCCAATGTGTTGCGTAATACCGCCAGCCTCGCCTGAGGCTACACGGCTACGGCGAATATAATCGAGTAATGAAGTCTTACCGTGGTCTACGTGACCCATCACCGTGACTACTGGTGGGCGCGACTCAAGAATCGCCTCAGCGTGCTCTGTTTCTTCAATAAATGTTTCAGGGTCATTCGGCGCCGCAGCAGAGGCTTTATGCCCCATTTCTTCCACCACAATAATAGCGGTCTCTTGGTCTAACACTTGGTTGATGGTCACCATCATGCCCATGCCCATGAGTGTTTTAATCACCTCAGCAGACTTTACTGCCATTTTGTGCGCCAGCTCTGCAACCGTAATTGTCTCGGGTACAAGCACTTCGTAAACAATGGCCTCTGTAGGTGCATTAAAGGCGTGTTGCGCATCATCATCGTGATGTCTGTTTTTGCCTTTTGGTGCGCGCCAGCCTGCCTTACCTAAGGTTGTTTCACCTCGCGTTTTAATGCCACGTTTTTTATTCTCAGCATCCGTCCAATCTTTATTATTGCCTTTTCCTTTTTTGGCATCTTTCGCTGCTGGTTTTGCTACGCCTTCTTTAGCCACTGGTCTATGCAAAGTCCCCTCTGATAGTTTAGCTGCTTTAGCTTTTGCTGCCTCGGCTTCGGCCAGTCGCTTAGCTTCTTCTTCTAATCTTTTTTGCGCAAGTTCTTCTTTTTTACGCTTATCTTCTGCTTGCATGGCGGCCAACTTGGAGTGTCGCTTGGCTTCCTGCTCTCTGAGTGCAATCTCATCCGCACCCAGTAAGTCTTTTCTGCTAATCGTTTTAGCGACAATCGGCTCAGCCTCTACAACTGGTTCACTTACAGCTTCAGGCTGTATAGACACTTCAGCACTTTCCACAGCTTCAACGATCTCAGGCACCTGCTCGACTATCACTTTATCCTCAACCACAGGCTCACTCACAGGAACTTCTGGTGTTAATTCAATAGGTGCAATCAATTCATCGCGCTGCTCAATCACACGTTTTTTTCGCACTTCCACCTGAATCGTACGAGCCTTACCGGTGTTGTCCGTTTTTTTAATTTCTGTGCTAGATTTTCGTGTCAGTGTGATTTTATTTTTAGGCGCAAGCGTACCATGCTCTTTACGTAAGTGTTCCAGTAAAGCTGCTTTATCCGTTTCGCTCATTAAGTCATTGGCATTTGATTTATTGACCCCAGCACTTTTGAGCTGCTCTAATAACAATGCTGTAGGCAACTTTAATTCGCCAGCAAATTGTTCTACGGTTATTTGTGCCATCTTGTTACTCCAGTATTCTTTCTAAGCTTAATTGCTTCGCCTTAATTAGTTCTATTACATCATTGACTTGGCGCCATACAAGCACCAAGCTGTTTCTGCAATCACTTAAACCATGGCGCGCGTGCTGTCATGATGAGCATTTTGGCGCGTTCGCTATCCATTTTAGTCAGCTCCACCAATTCATCGACTGATAGCTCTGCTAAATCATCCATGGTTGCCACACCCTTAGAGGCCAACAAATGAGCTGTTTTATCATCCATCCCCTCCATTTGTAGTAGATCCTCAGCGGCTTCTTCTACTTTTTCTTCCTTAGCAATTGCCTCGGTTAACAAAGCAGCGCGTGCTCGCTTACGAAGCTCTTCAATCGTATCCTCGTCAAAAGCTTCAATTTCATTCATTTCCGCTAATGGAACATAAGCGATTTCTTCTAAAGTACTAAAACCTTCCTGCACCAGAATTTCTGCTACTTCTTCATCAACATCCAGCTTCTGCATGAACAACTGCGTCACTCCAGCAAACTCGTCTTGATTTTTCTGCGCCGCCTGATCAACAGTTAAAATATTTAAAGTCCAACCCGATAGTTCAGAAGCAAGACGAACATTTTGACCATTACGTCCAATTGCCAAAGCCAACTGCTCTTCGTCCACCACAACATCCATGCTATGCGCATCTTCATCTACAACAATGCTCGACACTTCAGCAGGTGACATCGCATTAATCACAAACTGTGCAGGCTCCATGCTCCATAACACAATATCCACGCGCTCTCCTGCCAACTCACCTGTGACCGCTTGTACGCGTGAGCCGCGCATACCAACACATGTACCCACTGGGTCTAAACGCTGATCATTTGTTTTAACTGCAATCTTTGAACGCAGTCCCGGGTCACGTGCTGCGGCACGTATTTCCAACAATCCCTCTTCTATTTCAGGCACTTCTAATTCAAATAAGCGCACTAAAAATTCTGGTGAAATTCTAGATAATATTAACTGCGGTCCGCGGCCACCACGCTCTACACGTGATAAATAAGCGCGCACACGATCACCCACACGCAAATTTTCTTTCGGAATCATATTTTCGCGCGGTAGCAACGCCTCAATACGACCCACTTCGATAATCGCATTGCCCTTCTCCATACGCTTAATTTGGCCTGTGACTAATTTTTCATCACGCGCTAAAAAGTCCTCTAAAATTTGCTCACGTTCTGCTTCGCGGACTTTTTGCAAAATAACTTGCTTTGCAGCCTGTGCGCCAATACGCCCAAATTCAATGTTTTCTAGTGGCTCTTCATAATAGTCACCAATTTGACGACCTTTAGCATGCTCACTCTCTTCGTCAAACTGATAATTTGAGTTTTCCAGTAAATCATATTCCACATATTGCCAGCGCCTAAAGGTTTCATAATCGCCCGTTTCGCGATCAATAGATACGCGAATATCCGCATCATCATGATGTTTTTTCTTAGTGGCAGATGCTAAAGCCAATTCCAGTGCAGTAAAAATCACCTCTTTACTCACGTTTTTTTCATGCGCTAACGCATCAACTAATAATAAAATTTCACGACTCATTGCAATCTCCGACTTAAAATTTACTCTTTAATAACGATTACTTATTATCTAAAATACTGGGCTTAACCGTGCTTTATCAATGTTGCTGAGCGCCATTTTATACAACACGCCTTCAAATTCAACTATCACATGTCCGTCTTCAACACCATTTATAACACCTAAAAAAGTCTTGCGTGGCAATGTGGTTGCCGTAGCGTTCGCGCTTAAATCTTGCATACCTACACGCAGCTTAATACTGGCGCGCTCACCTACAAACCGCACAAAATCTTTTTCCTTCTTCAGCACACGATCCATGCCAGCAGACGAAACTTCCAATCTGTCGTAATCAATCTCATGCTCAACCGTCAATACATTACCCAACTGATTACTCACCAGCACACAGTCATCAATAGTCACACTGTCTTTAGTGTTTTTAGGATTCAGCTTATCAATAAACACGCGCAACAGCTTACCGCGGTTAGACATTTCAAAGTCAACCAACTCAAAGCCTAGCTGCACCACTGTTTTTTCAACCAACGCCTGCAAATCTTGCATTACACAACACCCTTAAACTACGTATCGAGCAGAAACAAAAAATGGGCTTGAAGCCCATCTCATTTTTTCTAACATTATACCAATTTTTTACAAGAATTGGAATCACTGACGCAACTGTATTCTTCGCAATGTAACGCCGCTATATCGCATCTAGCTCGAATTCCGTTCGTATTCGTAGCAGTAAATGTTTTCGAACCTCTGCTCTACACTTGGGCTTCAAAACCTAAAAGGCTAAAAAGCAAAAAGCCCAACATTGCTGTTGGGCTTTTTGTTCACTACTTTGCAGTAGTATCAATAAATAGCTTGGCAGTGACCTACTTTCGCATGCAAAAAGCATACTATCATTGGCGCTGGTTCGTTTCACGGCCCTGTTC
>JAKQTB010000160.1 GCA_029569495.1 Pseudomonadota bacterium
ACGCCGAGCAGGGTTATCAACGCCATCATTTAAAGCTAGTGTTGAAGCGTCTAAGCGAATTGCTAACAAATACTGACCAATGTCATCGTGTAAGTCACGCGCTAACTCTAAACGTTCATACTCTTGTACTTTAAGAATATGTTGCGTAAGTGATTTATTCTCAAGCAACAACTTTTCGCTTTTTTCTTCAGCTAACTTACGTAACGCCATTTCTTTTATTTGTTCATTCATGCGACGCCATGCAAACCATGCTAATGCAATCGCTACAAACAATAATAAAAAAGGGACTTCGTCTAATTGAAACTCCTCATATGCTTCAAGTTTTTCAGCAAGCATTTCTGCTAAATTGATTTTTAAGACAATCATATAAGCTATTAAAACCAATAAGATAGCCTTAAGCGAATCTTTCTGTGAGGTTTTAAGTTGTTTCCAAACATTACGAAATTTCATATTGCGCAGATTATTGTGTAAAACCTCGCGCTTGAATAGGTGAAAAGTTCCTGAAATTTACTATTTCATGTTTTTGTAACGATGATTGATAGAAATATAACTGAAATGTAACGAGAGGGAATAACGGTGTGCAACATCGGGAAACTTTCATCTTAAGCAGACTGTTGCAAAAGTGCATAGTTCGTTACGCCAGATTTTTGAGAAGAAATGGCTATAGTGATGTTTAACCAATCAACGGGAGACGAATATGAAACGCAATGTATCTAACGTTAAAGTTAGTGCTGCAATCGGCGGTTTGTTTATGCTTGCGGCAGCAGGAGCTGCTTTTGCAGATGCAGATTTAGATAAACGTGTGCAAGATCCAAATCAATGGGCTACACAAACTGGTGGCTACAACAGCCAGCATAATAGCCAATTATCACAAATTAACAGAAGTAATGTCAAAAATGTAAAAGCGGCTTGGTCATTCTCGACAGGTGTGCTGCATGGTCATGAAGGCGCACCGCTGGTGATAGGCGACATGATGTACATTCACTCTGCTTTCCCAAACAATACTTATGCAGTGAACTTAAATGATCCTAATAAAATTGTTTGGACACATAAACCAAAACAAGATGCTTCAACAAAAGCAGTAATGTGTTGCGATATTGTGGACCGCGGTGTGGCTTATGGCGCTGGTCAAATTGTTAAAAAACAAGCGGATGGTCATCTACTTGCTTTAGACGCAAAAACTGGTGCAGTAAACTGGAAAGTGGAGTTGTGTGATCCTAAAGTAGGCATGACATTTACTCAAGCTCCTTACGTTGTTAAAGATACGGTGCTGATTGGTTGTTCAGGTGCTGAGTTGGGTGTTCGTGGTGCAGTAAACGCAGTTGATCTTAAAACGGGTGCTTTAAAATGGCGCGCATATGCTACAGGGCCTGATGAAGAAATTCGTTTATCAAAAGATTTTAACTCAAAAAATCCTCATTATGGACAATTTAATTTAGGTACCAAAACTTGGGAAGGTGACGCCTGGAAAATCGGTGGCGGTACTAACTGGGGTTGGTATGCTTATGATCCAAAATTAAACTTGTTCTACTACGGTTCTGGTAACCCAGCACCATGGAATGAAACCATGCGTCCAGGTGACAACAAATGGACAATGACTATTTGGGGTCGTGATGTAGATACTGGTGAAGCCAAATGGGGTTACCAAAAAACGCCACACGATGAGTGGGACTTTGCTGGTGTAAACCAAATGATTCTGACTGATCAACCAGTCAACGGCAAAGTGACACCATTGCTCACTCACCTTGACCGTAACGGCATTATGTACACACTTAACCGTGATACTGGTGCATTGGTCTTAGCGGATAAAGTGGACCCTGCAGTGAATGTGTTCAAAAAAGTGGATTTAAAAACCGGTCTACCAGTACGCGATCCTGAGTTCTCAACACGTATGGATCACAAAGGTACTAATATTTGCCCATCAGCCATGGGCTTCCACAACCAAGGCGTAGACTCTTACGATCCTGAATCACGTACGTTATATGCTGGCTTAAACCATATTTGTATGGATTGGGAACCGTTCATGTTGCCATACCGTGCAGGCCAATTCTTCGTGGGTGCAACGCTCGCGATGTATCCTGGCCCGAGTGGACCAACCAAAACAGAGATGGGTACAGTACGTGCCTTTGACACTGTAACGGGTAAAGTTAAATGGTCTAAATGGGAGAAATTTGCTGCTTGGGGTGGTACTTTATACACCAAAGGTGGTTTAGTTTGGTACGCAACCTTAGACGGTCAACTTAAAGCGTTAGATAAAAATAACGGTAATGAGTTGTGGAAATTTAAAATGCCTTCAGGTGGTATCGGATCTCCAATGACATACTCATTTAAAGGCAAACAATACGTTGGCAGTATGTATGGTGTTGGCGGTTGGCCTGGCGTTGGTCTAGTGTTTGACTTGACTGACCCAAGTGCTGGTCTGGGTGCTGTAGGTGCATTTAAAGAGCTTCAACACTACACCAACATGGGTGGCGGTTTGATGGTGTTTAGTCTGTAATTTGAAGTTAAGTTGTAAATAAAATAGAGCGTGTTAACTAGGTCGCTGGGGAGATATTCCCCAGCAATTTAGTGATAATTTTGCCTATTCAAATGCATGATGCAGAGGTGTAATTGTTAATTTGAATGTGCAATATAGCGCAGTTTTTCAGCCGTTAATTGTTA
The DNA here is from genome assembly GCA_029569495.1 of Pseudomonadota bacterium. Classification (GTDB taxonomy): domain Bacteria; phylum Pseudomonadota; class Gammaproteobacteria; order Burkholderiales; family Methylophilaceae; genus Methylotenera. The sequence continues at coordinate 2,662 of JAKQTB010000160.1, forward strand.
AGCCGCTTGGGAGGTTTTATAAATTAAGGGGTATTTAGGAGTCATTAGTAACATGATAAAACAGTTTAAAAAAATCACGCTAAATGCTTTGATATTGAGTGCTTTCAGTCTAGGTGCAAATTATGCGTATGCCGCAGATTTGAATATATGCGCGGGTGAAAATGAGTTGCCTTTTTCAAACTCAAATAAAGAAGGATTTGAAAATGAAATTGCTGAACTTATCGGTAAGGCGCTTAACAGAAAAATAAATTTTGTGTTCTGGAAAGATGCGCGCTTAGTTGAGCGTGATTATTTAGTAAAAGGCAAGTGTGATGTGATGTTGGGGGTTGATAAACAAGATGGAATTGATCCGCGCATTAAAGTTAGAAAGATGCTTAAAACAGATACCTATTTAAAAACAGGATATGTTTTTATTACGCGTGCAGATCGTGAAATTGATATTTCGTCATGGAATGATGAGTACATTAAGAATAAAGATTTTCGTATTGGAATGATGCACGACAGTCCTGGAAAAATCATGTTGCTGCAAATGAATAGGTACGATGATATGTTTGATTACTTTGCAGAAAAGCAAAAGTACCAGTCAACCCGCAATCGAGTCATTCGTGTTGATCCTCGGGAAATTGTAAATGATGTAGCAACTAAATACATACATACTGCCATGTTATGGGCACCTGAAGCAGCCCGCTACGTAAAGGCTTCTAAAGTGCCACTTAAAATGCAAGTGATCAAGGATGATGCAAAAAAATCAAACGGTGAACCAGTACCAATGCACTATGAAATAGTGATGGGCGTGCGTGAGAATGATGCTGCACTTCAACAGGATCTAAATAAAGTTATTAAAGAGAAGCGCGCTGATATTGATGCAATATTAACGCGTGAAGGTATTCCTCTTTTACCTTTTTAAACTGATTAAAAGATAATTTTTTATACTGAACAAAGGAGTATGAAGTTGATTTGTAGATTAAAACCAAATGTAGTTAAGTCAAACCTCTTGTCAGTGTTGTGCGCTGCAATGATGACTACATTTTTAACAGCTTGTCACGCTTCACCGCAAGCCGAAAAGGCAAATGTGAGCACCGATACACGTTCTGAAAACGTGAAAGTGGCTGCTGCCAATGCAGCGCAGCCAGTTGAAGCCGCAGCTGAAGAAAAAATAGTGATAGATTTAGGACCTGATTTAGAGTTTCGCGGCACTATTTCGGGTGATGTGCTCGATTTTAATGATGGCAAAGGTGAAGATACCCCAGCTGTAACACAGTTTAAAAAAACAGGTGAGAATCCATACAATGGCAACAAAGCACGGGTGGAAGCGGGTTATACCATTTTCTCAACAGCATGTTCAGGATGTCATGGGCATTTAGCAGAGGGCAAGTTAGGCCCCGCTTTAGCGGATGATTACTGGACGTATCCAGGAAACAAAAAAGATAAGGGCTTATTTGAAACAATTTATGGCGGTGGGCAGGGCATGATGGGGCCGCAAAAAGGATTGATTTCGAAAGATGAAATTTTACACGTGATGAGCTGGATTCGTAGCTTACAAAATAAAGATATGAAACCAGCACATTAGCTTTTATGCGTTAAGAATTCTTTTTGGTGGCTAACTGGTGGCTACCAAAAAGATAAAGTAGCAACACCAGCAACCATATCACAAGGAGTTTTAAATGAAACGTATTTTGACATTAGTGGCAATCGCAGGCGCAATGGTTGCATCTAGCGCTGCATTTGCTTATGACGGACACAATTGTAAAGAAGCAGGAAACTGCTGGGAACCAAAACCAGGTTATCCTGAAAAAATTGCAGGTTCGAAATATGATCCAAAACATGACCCTAAAGAAGTTGGTAAACAGCAGGCTTCTATCCAAGCAATGGATGCTCGCAATGCTAAACGCGTCGCTAATGCCAAAGCAACTGGTAAATTTGATTACGATGCAGCACAGTAATTGATATGTCTCATAAAAGCCGATGGTTTGTTGCATCGGCTTTTATTTTTTTAGCTACGTTTACACTGAAAGAATATCGAACGCATGAGTGACAACAAAATCAATCTAAATGAATGGCGCGAACGAGCTCTCGGTTTTGAGCAGGCGCTTAACAGTGTTGTGCTTGGTTTGAATCAGCAAGTACGTGCACTCACAATTGCGATATTTTCTCGTGGACACGTGTTGCTAGAAGGTGACGTAGGCGTAGGTAAAACTACATTACTGCGCGCTGCAGCACATTTATTAGGTGGAGCTTATCAGCGAATTGAAGGGGCTGTTGATTTAATGCCGAGTGATTTCTTATATCATGCGCATTTAGACGAGCATGGGCAACCTGCAGTATCACCTGGACCATTGTTGCAACATGAAGAGAATTTGGCAGTATTCTTTTTTAACGAAATAAACCGTGCTCGGCCACAAGCACATAGCCTGCTTTTGCGTTTGATGGCAGAGCGAAGTGTTCATGCATTTAACCGCGAATATGTATTTCCACATCTAACTGTTTTTGCAGATAGAAATCGACTCGAGCGTGAAGAAACATTTGAGTTGCCCGCTGCTGCACGTGACCGATTTTTTATGGAAATATCAATAGATGCGCCCAATGACCGTGATTTACAGCGTGACTTAATGTTTAACCAACGCTTTCACAATGTGGATGCGCTCATTGGCACGCTCACCAAAGGCCTTATCCCCTATGCAGATTTAAATGATGTTGCCGAAGCCGTGCAAAACAGTGTGCGTGCAGAGTTGCCTTTG
>JAKQTB010000162.1 GCA_029569495.1 Pseudomonadota bacterium
GGCCCTTGGTGATGCCGATGGTGAACATGATGAAAAATGAATATAAGCCGGTTTTTTCTACAATCACGCCATGTTCAGCCAAATACTTGGTAACAATCGCGGCGGGAATACCATTGTTTTCAGAAAAATCGCCATGAATATCCAAGCCCGGGGTGATGATGGTGGCCTTAATCGGGTCCAGCATGTTAAAGCCTTCCGATAGATTGCCAAAGCCGTGCCAAGCCTCGTTGGCTTTCAGCATCCAGGCATCGCGCTCTTCCAAGCCTTCTTCAGACAAATCGGTTGGCCCCCAAACCTTGAACCACCAGTCGGTACCCCATTCTTCATCCACTTTACGCATGGCACGGCGAAAATCTAGTGCTTCCATTAAGCTTTCTTCAACCAGCACGGTGCCGCCCGGTGCTTCCATCATAGCGGCGGCCACGTCACAACTCGCGATAATCGAATATTGTGGGCTGGTGGAGGTGTGCATCAAGTACGCTTCGTTAAAAACATCGCGGTCAAGCTGAATTTCTTCGGCATTTTGAACTAAGATTTGTGAAGCTTGGCTTAGGCCCGCCAGCAGTTTATGGGTTGATTGCGTTGAAAAAATCATACTTTCTTTACAGCGCGGCCGGTCAGCACCAATCGCATGGTAGTCACCATAAAAGTCATGAAACGTTGCATGCGGTAGCCATGCTTCATCAAAGTGTAGCGTATCAATTTTGCCATCAAGCAATTCTTTGATTTCTTCTACATTATAAAGTACGCCATCGTAAGTGGATTGTGTAATGGTCAATACACGCGGTTTAGCATTTTTATCAGTTGCAAAAGGGTTGCGCGCAATTTTCTTTTGAATGTTTTCCCAGGCAAATTCTGATTTTGGAATGGGCCCGATTATGCCAAAGTGGTTGCGGGTTGGCATCAAGAATACTGGAATCGCGCCAGTCATAATGATGGAGTGCAATACAGATTTATGACAATTGCGGTCAACAACGACGATGTCGCCTGGCGCTACGGTGGAGTTCCAGACGATTTTATTACTGGTGGATGTGCCGTTGGTGACAAAATACAGATGGTCACAATTGTAAATACGCGCGGCGTTGCGCTCTGATGCTGCCACAGGGCCTGTGTGATCAAGCAGTTGGCCGAGTTCATCCACCGCATTACAAACGTCCGCACGTAACATATTTTCACCAAAAAATTGGTGAAACATTTGCCCAACAGGTGACTTTAAAAATGCCACACCACCAGAATGGCCAGGGCAGTGCCATGAGTATGAGCCATCTGCCGCATAATGGGTAAGCGCTTTAAAAAATGGCGGTGGCAAACTATCGAGGTAGGTTCTTGCTTCACGAATAATTAATCGGGCAACAAACTCAGGTGTGTCTTCGTTCATGTGAATAAAGCCATGTAATTCACGTAACACATCATTCGGAATATGGCGTGAAGTGCGCGTTTCACCATGCAAAAAGATTGGAATTTCTTCATTGCGGTAACGAATTTCTGTGACAAATTTCCGCAATTGCTCAATGGCTTCAGGCTTTTCTTCTACAATTTCTTCATCGTCTATCGATAAAATAAACGCTGAGGCACGGCTTTGTTGCTGTGCAAAAGAGGTTAAGTCGCCATAACTGGTGACACCGAGCACTTCAAAGCCCTCGGCTTCAATCGCCTTTGCAAGTACGCGAATGCCTAAACCTGAAGAATTTTCAGAGCGGAAGTCTTCGTCAATGATGACGACAGGAAAACGGAATTTCATATTCAGCCCTTAAATTTTTGGCAAAGTGACGCCAACTTGACCTTGATACTTGCCGCCACGGTCTTTATAACTGGTTTCGCATACATCATCGGCATCTGCTTCAAAGAATAACACTTGCGCACAGCCTTCATTGGCGTAAATTTTTGCAGGTAATGGCGTGGTGTTGCTAAATTCCAGTGTGACGTAGCCTTCCCATTCAGGCTCAAATGGCGTGACGTTCACAATAATGCCGCAGCGCGCGTAGGTTGATTTACCTAAGCAAACGGTGAGCACATTGCGCGGAATGCGAAAGTATTCAACCGTGCGAGCGAGTGCGAATGAATTGGGTGGGATAATGCAGTAATCAGCGTTGACTTCAACAAATGAGTTAGGGTCAAAATTCTTGGGGTCAACGATGGTGCTGTTGAGGTTGGTAAACAGTTTAAATTCTCTTGAGCAGCGAATATCATAACCGTAACTTGAAGTGCCGTAAGACACCATGCGCTCACCAGCCGCGTTCATTTTGACTTGGTTTGGCTCGAACGGCTCTATCATACCGTGTTCTTGCGCCATTTTACGTATCCATTTGTCTGATTTTATGCTCATCTTTGTGCTCTAAAAAATATAAAAAATGCCCAACGCTGTAAGTTGGGCATTATAAGGCGCATCACAAAATTGTGTGCTAAAAAATTAGTGCTTATCGCCACCTAATTCAATGCTGTAGCGCCAAAACTGGTCTTCAGCTTCAAAAATCACGCCAGATTCTTTCGGGTCACGGTCACCCGCGCGGTATTGATGCAGTGGCGTGTTGTCGGCAGCCCACGTTTTAACAATCGGGTCGACCAATTTCCATTGTGCTTCTACCTCGCTGATGTGCAGGTATTGCGATGGGTCGCCTTCCATTAAGTTCAGCATTAAGGTTTCGTAAGAATCAATTGATTCATCACCCGATTGACGTTGGGGCGCGTCAATGCTTAATGTGCGCGTGGCAATGTCTAAGCCTGGGATTTTTGATTCAATTTCAAGTTTAACGGTTTCTTTTGGTTGAATGCTAATCACCAGCCAGTTTTGATGTTGGCTATCGACCAATTGCATCGGCGATTTTTTAAATTTGACTGAAATCGCCACATTGCCTTCATGCATGCGTTTGGCGGTGCGCACGTAGAAAGGCACGCCTTTCCAGCGCTCATTATCAATCCACAATTTGACTGCGGCATACGTTTCGGTATTGCTTGATTCAATCCCATCGCGTTTGAGTTCATCTAAGTAGCCAGCAACATTTTCACCATGACCATCGCCCACACACACACGCCCAGCAGCATATTGTGCACGAAAGGCTTGTTTGTTGAGGTTGCTAGCATCAATCGGGCGGATGGATTGTAATAGCTTGATTTTTTCAGCACGGATGCTTTCTGGCGATAAATCTTTTGGTTTTTCCATGGCGGTTAAGGCCAAGGTTTGCAATAAATGGCTTTGGAACATATCGCGTAATGCGCCTGTGGCATTGTAAAACGTGGTTCGGTCACCTACGCCCAAAATCTCGTTATTGGTGATTTGCACGTGGTCAATGTGGTCTTTATTCCAAAGGGGTTCAAAAATCGCATTAGCAAAGCGTGTGAGCATAATGCCTTGTACCGCAGTTTTGCCCAAGTAATGGTCAATACGGTAAATTTGGCTTTCTTTAAGATGCTTAGTCAAGCGCGCTTGCAAATCTTGCGCTGATGCTAAATCCGTACCAAACGGTTTTTCAATCAACACACGACGCCAGTATTTGCTTTCATCCAGCAAGCCAACGCCGGATAATTGCTCAACCACAGGCGCAAAGTCGGTAGGGCGTACCGATAAGAAGTAAGCCAAGTTTTGCGGAAAAACGGCCTCATTACTGAGTGTTTCTTTCATTTTTTTGAAAGCATCTGGGTCTGTCGGCGGATTGGCTTGATAATGATTACGGGCAATAAAACGCTCAAATACCTTTTGGTCGTAGCCATTTTTAAATTTAGCATCCAGCATGCCTTTGATGTCAGCCTGCCATGCTTCGCGTGATACTTCGCCACGCCCAACCGATAGAATTGCCATTTTTTCTGGCAGGCGACCTGCAGCGTCTAGTCTAAATAAGCCCGGCATCAATTTAACGCGAGATAAGTTGCCACTTGCGCCAAATAATACAAGGGTACAGGGGTCGATTTTTTTAGCCATTTTGATGGATACCTTATTTTGATTCAATAATTAACAGGTCAGAACCGTTTTGATTGCGATAAACACCAATAACGGTTGTATCTGAGATTGCTTTAATGGCGGCTTTCAGCGGCTGAGCCGTCGTTTTCAATGTCTAAATCGCCCCAGCCTAAGCGGCGGTTAAATAGCTCAAGCAATAAATCCCAGCTTAAACGTGCAAGTGCTGGGTCGTAACGGTGGCCTTCATCGCGCATAAAAGCGTGCTGACCATTAAATTCGTGCCAAGTGTAACGCGTGCCAACTTCATCTAAGCGGGCTTTCACTAAATTACGGCCTTCAAGTGGCACGTGTGGGTCCTGACGACCCCAAATATGTAATAGCTCACCTTTAATTTCACCAGCACGCACGAGAGAGTTATCATTTTTGCCCAAGCCAAGCGCTTTTTTGTGAATATCTGTCGCATAAAAACAAACAGTGGCCAATACGTCAGGGTTCATGGCAGCGCGGAATGCTAAATGCCCGCCTACGCAAATGCCCATCACGCCTAAGCGGCCCGTGCAGTCACTGCGCGATTTTAAGTAATCTAACACGGTGCGCGCGTCAGAATCATAGGCATCAACTGGTTTGGTAATTTTGAGTTCATTGCCGCGCGTGGTGCCGGCTTCATCATAAGCAAGCACGGTGCCTAGCGGTTCAAATTCATGGTAGATTTCAGGACAGGCTACAATAAAGCCGTGCCCAGCGAGCATGGCCGCCGTGCGGCGAATCGGTGCTGTCACTTGAAAAATCTCAGAAAACATTAAAATGGCAGGATATTTGCCAGGGGCAGCGGGGCGAAAAATATGCGCGCGCATTTCGCCGGTGGGTGTTTGTAAGTCGACAACTTCACTGTCTTTGATGAGCATGGATTTTTTCCTGTTGGTAGTGTTATGAAAATGGCGCTATGCGTAGCCCTATATGATAATGCAAGGAGGCTAGGTCATACAATGTTTCAGCTTAAAAAACTCAAACAAAATGTGGAGCTAAAGTGCATATGACGCATGAAAATACATGACAAATTTCACAAAATAGTGTCAAATTCGGCCTTACTTTTTTATGATTTAATCCATCACCAACATGAAACACCAAACACCCCCACAAAATACGCGCTGGAAGTCCTTCGAGAGTATCGAAGGACTCAGGCATGCGGTATGCGATGCGATTGTGAGTAGCGCGCAAGCAGCCATTCAACAGCGCGGTCAGTTTTCAATTGTACTGGCCGGCGGCCACACGCCGCGCGCGGTATATCGTCTCTTGCGCGATTTACCGCAGGAAGCTTATTTAGATTGGTCTAAATGGCATATTTATCATGGCGATGAGCGTTGCTTGCCGCCTGAGCATGAAGACCGTAATAGCCTGATGGTTGAGCAAGTTTGGACGCATTTTGTCGGCATACCCAAAGAAAATATTCATGATATTCCAGCAGAACTTGGCCCGGTGGCGGGCGCTGCGACCTACGCAAACACGCTGGCTGGCGCGCCGACTTTCGATTTGGTACTGCTGGGCTTAGGTGAAGATGGACATACCGCCTCACTTTTTCCGAACCATGCTGTGGATAACAGTGCAGATGCGGTGCCTGTGTTTAACTCGCCCAAGTCGCCATCCGAGCGCATTACCATTAGCCAAAACCGCTTAAATAATACCCGTCAGGTCATTTTTATTGTTTCAGGGGCTGGCAAGCAGAATGCGGTGGATCACTGGCGCAAAGGGGTGGCGATTCCTGCAACGCTCATCGCGCCAAAAAATGGTGTGGACGTGTATTGTTATGAAGTAAAAATAGCGCCCTAAAGCGACAGAAAAAAACGTTTGAGTTAGCCTTATTTTAGCCCTAACCTTTTTCGATGCCCTGCGAGCCTTATAAAAAAGGGCTCGCAGGGCATAAAAATTTCCTCGGCGTATTTTGAGCTGATATTTTCTTTTATTTTACGTTTCTAAAAGTGCCTAAAAATAACCTTTGGCATAGTTGTTGATAATCGCCAACGGTTCGCGGAATGCACCTTTAAATAGCATGCCCCAATCTGTCCAGCATTGGCTGGCTGCCGCGCCATAAAAGACCTCAAAATCTTGCCCTAAGTGCCCAGCCTGCACCAGCTTTTGTGCGCGCCACATGTGGTAGGGTTCAGAAACCACAATGACGCTTTTAATTTGGCTGTTCAGCATAATGGGCGCGGAAAAGGCAAAATTTTCTTGCGTTGAGCTTGAACGTGATTCTAACAAAATGCGCCCTTTAAACGCGTTAGCTAACGCGTACTGCTCCATGGTGAGCGCTTCAATCGCACCGTCTTCATTATCTTTGCCGCCACTCATCACTAAGGTGCTGACCAGCCCCGCCTGTGCGAGTGCCAGACCAGCATCTACACGGCCTGTGAGGCAAGGGTTGGGCGCTCCGTTCAAGTAAGATTTGTTGCCTAAAATAAGCGCAGCATCGGCCTTTTGTGTGGGTGGATGCGCAAGCAAATCATACGCATGCCTCGCGACCATGGCATATAAGCTGAAATACACGATGAGCAGAAGCACCGCACTGCCATACACGGCAAAGCGCAGCCAAGCTGGCAAAAACCTGAGTGCAAACAGTATGCCGAGGCCGCCGACAACCCATGAAAATGCCTGTTGAATAGGTGAGACTAACTTTTTGATGGCCATAGATGTGCTGCCGAATATGATGCCTATGGCTAGGTGTTTTGAATCACAATATTAGGAAATTTCGCGCTGTGGTCTAGGCTGGCATTGGCAATTTTGATGGCCGCTTTACGCGCGATTTCTTTGTAAATATGCGCAATTTTAGAATCAGGCTGTGCGATTACCGTCGGCTGGCCGCTGTCAGCCTGCATGCGGATTTGCATGTCGAGCGGCAAACTGCCTAGCAAATCCACTTGGTAGTCGCTTGCCATCAGGGCGCCACCACCTGCGCCAAAAATGTGTTCTTCATGGCCACATTTTGAGCAAATGTGCGTGCTCATGTTTTCAACAATGCCTAAAATTGGAATGCCCACTTTTTCAAACATTTTTAAGCCTTTACGCGCATCCAGCAGGGCAATATCCTGCGGGGTTGTCACGATAATGGCCCCCGTGACTGGAATTTTTTGTGCCAGCGTAAGTTGAATGTCACCGGTGCCTGGCGGTAAATCAATCACTAAATAATCCAACTCATGCCAGTTGGTATCGCGCAATAGTTGCTCCAGCGCACCTGTTACCATCGGGCCACGCCACACCATGGGCGTATCGGTGTCAATTAAAAAGCCAATCGACATGGCTTGTATGCCATGCGCCTGCATCGGCTCCATGCTTTTGCCATCTGTGCTTTCTGGGCGGCCACTAATGCCTAGCATTTGCGGCTGACTTGGGCCGTAAATATCGGCATCCAGCAAGCCAACGGTTGCGCCCTCGGCCGCCAGCGCCAGCGCTAAATTGACTGAAGTGGTTGATTTGCCCACGCCGCCTTTACCAGAAGCCACCGCTATGATATTTTTTACTTTAGGCAACAGCGTAACGCCTTGCTGTGCTTTGTGGGCGACAATTTTGCTGCTCACATTTACGGTGAGTCGGCCAATGCCAGCCAAACCCAGCAGGGGATCTGCCACCAATTTTTGAATATCAGCCATGACAGACTTTGCCGGATAGCCCAGTACAATGTCCACGCTCACGTCATTGCCATCAACTTTGATGTTTCTGGCCGATTTGCTGCTCACAAAGTCTTTGCCCGTGTTTGGGTCAATACATACTTTTAGCGTGCTTTGAACGAGTAATTCTGAAATGGCCATTGCGATGATTCCTGATTAAATAACTTGAGTAAAAAGATAAGGTATTTTAACTGATTGTAGACTGCATCGCATCATAGACCGGTTAAATTTTAATAAAAGTAGCAAAGAGCGCTGGGTTAAGCTAGTGGCATTTGTTAGAATAACGTTTTAGCTTAAATGATGCATTCAACTTATGTCTTCTGCCAATCAACCACGCAAAGTTCTCGTCACTTCAGCACTTCCATATGCCAACGGCAGTATTCACTTAGGCCATTTGGTTGAATATATTCAAACCGATATTTGGGTGCGTTTTCAAAAAATGCAAGGCCATACCGTGCATTATGTGTGCGCTGACGATACGCATGGTACGCCAATTATGCTGCGCGCTGAAAAAGAAGGCATTACGCCTGAGGCGCTGATTGCCAACGTACACCAAGAACACAGTGCTGATTTTAAAGAATTTTTGGTGGAATTTGATAACTACTACTCCACCAATTCTGATGAAAACAAAGTGCTTTCGCAAGGCATTTACAAGGCATTAAAAGCCAATGGCAAAATTGCTACTAAAACCATTGAGCAGTTTTTTGACCCCGTTAAAAACATGTTTTTGCCAGACCGTTTTATTAAAGGCGAATGTCCAAAATGCCATGCCAAAGACCAGTATGGCGATTCGTGCGAGGTGTGTGGCGCAACTTACAACCCAACGGAACTCATTAACGCTTATTCTGCCGTTTCTGGCGCTACCCCTGTGCGCAAAGAAACCGAGCATTACTTTTTTAAACTTTCAGAATGTGAGCAGTTTTTAAAAGACTGGACACGCAGCGAAGCCATAAAAGGTAAGCCCACGCTACAGGGCGAAGCCGCCAACAAAATGGGCGAGTGGTTTGAAAACGGCCTGAATGATTGGGACATTTCACGCGATGCGCCGTATTTTGGCTTTGAAATCCCCGATGCCCCCGGCAAATATTTTTACGTGTGGCTGGATGCGCCGATTGGCTATATGGCGAGCTTTAAAAACCTGTGCGATAAGCAAGGTTTAAACTTTGATGAATATTGGGCGAAAGATAGCAAAACCGAGCTTTACCATTTTATCGGCAAAGACATTTTATATTTCCACGCCTTATTTTGGCCGGCAACCTTAGAGTTTAGCGGCCATCGTAAACCGACACAAATTTTCGCCCACGGCTTTTTAACGGTCAATGGCGAAAAAATGAGTAAATCGCGCGGCACATTTATTACCGCCCGCAGTTACTTAGACCATATTAGAAACCCAGAATATTTACGCTATTACTATGCGGCAAAGCTCAATAGCACCATGGAAGACATTGATCTGAATTTAGAAGACTTTGTCGCGCGGGTAAATAGCGATTTGGTGGGTAAGTACATCAATATCGCCAGCCGCACGGCAGGCTTTATCAATAAACGCTTTGCTGGCGAGTTAAAGCCATCGCAAAACAACGCCATTCTGGCAGAAATCAAAGCTGCCGCAACCGTGGTGGCTGAGGCATATGCCGAGCGCGAATATGGCAAAGCCTTGCGTGAAATTATGCGCTTGGCGGATGTTGCTAACGGCTTTGTGGCAGAAAAAGCCCCTTGGGTCATGGCAAAGCAAGCGGGGCAAGATGCGGCGTTGCAAGAAGTGTGTTCAGATGCGCTTGAACTGTTCCGTTTATTAACGCTTTATTTGAAACCTGTATTGCCAAAATTAGCTGCTGAAATTGAGCAATTTTTGAATATTGCACCCTTAACGTGGGTTTCGGTGGATGCATCATTGGCAGAAAATCATGCCATTAACGCCTATGAACATCTCATTACTCGCATTGACCCAAAAGCCATTGAAGCCATGACCGAAGCCAATAAAGAAAACTTAACTGCAACGCCTGCACCACAACCTCATTCTGAGCAACGCCATGCGGCGCATCAGCAAAATGAGGTAAAGCAACCCTCACCCCCAGCCTCTCTCCCAGAGAGCGAGGGGAGTTACATTAGTATTGAAGACTTTACCAAAGTTGATTTACGAATAGCTAAAATTGTTAATGCCGAACATGTAGAAGGCGCTGAAAAGTTATTGAAACTCACGCTTGATATTGGCGAAGAAAAACCTCGTCAAGTATTTGCCGGCATTAAATCGGCCTATGACCCTGAAACATTGAAAGGTCGCTTAACGGTGATGGTGGCAAATCTCGCGCCGCGTAAAATGAAATTTGGCATGAGTGAAGGCATGGTGTTAGCCGCCAGCGATGAGCGTGGCGGGCCTTATATTTTGAGTCCAGACAGTGGCGCGCAAGCAGGAATGCGCGTGAAGTAATGGTTAAAATTTAGTCAGAAAAACGTCAGATTTGCATGCCCTTAACACGCTTATTTTTAGCCTAAATTTATCACAACCTTTTTCGATGCTCTGCGAGCCCTATAAATAAAGGCTTACAGAGCATAATTTTTTTCTCGAGAGAATTTGGAGCTGTTTTAATCAATCTTTTGCGTAAAAATTCGTGCTAAAAAAATAGCCCCAAAGTTGGGGCTATTTGTTTGTTCAAAACTGCGTCAGTTGTTTGTTTATTTTTTCGCTTTATCGGCGGCGGCTTTGTCAGCTTTCGCTTTTTCAGCTTTGGCGGCTTCTTTCGCTGCGGCTTTGTCAGCTTTCTCTTTTTCTTTAGCGGCTTTTTTAGCTTCTTTTTCTGCTTCTTTTGCAGCGGCTTTGTCAGCTTTTTCTTTATCTTTTGCTGCGGCTTTGTCAGCCTTTTCTTTATCTTTTGCTGCTTTATCTGCCGCTTTGTCTGCTTTTACGCTATCTTCTTTGCTTGCAGATTTTGCTTCTTTGCTCGCTTTTTCGGCTTTGGCAGGTTTGTCAGAAGCGGCTGCAGCTTTTTCAGCTTTAGCTGGTTTTTCTGTTGCAACTGCTTTTTCAGCTTTCGTTACTTTTTCCTTCACTGGTTTAACTTCTTTAGTGGTTTTACTTTCAGAGGGTTTAGCAACCGCTGTTGTAGCGCCAGATAAAGTCACATCTTTACGCACGTTTTGTAATGTGGCTGGACCAATACCATCAACTTTTTCAAGGTCATCAATCGATTTAAAACTACCGTTCTTTTTGCGGTAATCAATAATTGCCTGTGCCTTTACAGGTCCAACACCATCCAGCGTTTCCAGTTCGGCTTGTGTGGCGGTGTTGATATTCACTGCAGCAAACGCGCTTAAGCTAAAGCTTAAAAAAGCGATGAATGCCAATAACATTTTTTTCATTATAATTCTCCGTGAGTTAGAATTGTGTTGCTAACATAACCGCTGTAGCGACGCGTAGCTATCATAGCGCACTTTAACCATATTCAATAGAGGGTAAATTTGCGCTAAGCGTTAAAAAGCTTACATTCTGCGTGTATTGCTTCCAGTGCTTTAAGCGGGTTGATGGCTTTAGTAATCGGCCGCCCAATCACTAAGTAGCTTGCACCATTTTTCAGTGCATCTGCCGGGGTGACAACGCGGGATTGGTCGTCTTGGTTGGCATTAGCCGGGCGTATACCTGGCGTGACTAGGCAAAAGTCATTGCCCAGTTCTTGACGCAACATGCTGGCTTCAAGGGCTGAACAAACGACACCGGCTAACCCTGCCTGTTGCGTGAGTTTTGCAAGGTTCTGTACGTGCGTCGTTAAGTCGGTGTGGATGCCAATTTGATTGAGCGTTTGCTGATTCATGCTGGTGAGTACCGTGACCGCAATTAAAATCGGTTTAGCTTCACTACTTTGCACAGCTTGTTGCGCAGCTTGCATCATTTCCAGGCCACCGCTGGCGTGTACATTAAGCATCCAAACCCCTAATTGACTTGCAGCTGTACAAGCTTTGGCAACCGTATTAGGAATGTCATGAAATTTTAAATCTAAAAACACCCCAAAATTGGCCTGTACCAATTGCTCAACAAGTTTTGGCCCTGCGGCGGTAAAAAGTTCTTTGCCAACTTTTAAACGACAAAGCGCAGGGTCTAGCTGTTCAACAAGTTTTAGCGCGCTGGTTGCATCTGCATAATCCAGTGCGACTATTATTTTTGGGTCATGAATTTTAGCGTCGTGAGCAAGGGTCATATTGAATCGTAAAACGTTTAAATGGTCGTAGGTTCTGCGGGTAATGCTTCCCATGCATTGCAGGCTGGGCATTGCCAATGGTGGTATTTGGCTTTAAAGCCGCATTGCTCGCAGTGATAAGCTGTTTTGTTACCAATGGCATGTCGAACCGCTTGTTGCATCAACTGCGTATCTTGCGAACTCGTCAGTTTAGTTTTTTGCACAGGCTGATTGGTTTCTACAATTGTGCGCGCCTGTAGCAGTTGGTCTAATGTGCTCAAACTTGGTTTTTTAATGAGCTCGTTACGTGCAAGCTTGGCCGCGCTTTCGGCGCCTTCTTCAGCCAAAGTTGCCTCAAAAAGCACATTTAGAAGGGGAGATAATTTGTATGTTTGCAAATAGGTTTGTAGCAAGGCCAAGCCTTCGGCAGTTTGATTGAGCGCGCGATAGCTATTAAGTAGTTTTGGCGCAATCAGGCCTAAATATTCAGGTTGTTGAAATTCAATGCGTTTCCAAGTTGAAATAGCGGCTTGATGTGCATTCGCTTCTACCTCTAAGTCGCCCAACAGCACGTTGGCGCGCACACAGTTTTTATTGGCGTTAAGTGCTTGCTCGAGTTCAAATTTAGCCGTTTTAATGTCATTAGCAAGCATCGATTTAACCGCTAACTCACAATGGTAATGTGAAATTTCAACTCTAAATGGCACACCAGAAAGTCTTTCTAGCTCTGTAGCGGCTTTAATGGCACGCTCCCACTCGCGTTCGCGCACATAGATTTCAAGTAAGGCACGTAGCGCAGGCTGGCGATAGCGGTCATCGTTTAATGACTCAAAAATCTCTTCAGCACGATCTAGTAAACCCGCCTTTAAGTAGTCCTGTGCGAGCTCTGCCGTGACCGCCAGTTTTTGTTGCGGTTCGAGTTCTTTTTTCTCAAGTAAATGAAGATGCAAATGGATGGCGCGGTTTACTTCACCGCGCTTTCTAAACAGGCTGCCTAATGCAAAATGGAGTTCGAGTGAGTCGGTATTGGCCTGTACAGCTTCTGAAAAGGCCTCAATGGCTTTATCTTGCTGATTGGTAATCAGAAAGTTTAAGCCTTTGAAATAGGCCGCGGGCAGGGCTGCGGATTCTGAAAGCAGTTGTTTAAGGTCGATGCGACCTGCCAACCAGCCTAAGCTAAAGAAAAGCGGTAATGCCAACAACCACCAAAATTCGAATTCCATTAAGTTTTACTCTATTTAATGATGCTTGAATTACATTTTACCTGAAAACTGCTGACACCCAATAAAAACGGCAGCCTGTTAGCTGCCGTTTTTATTGGTACTTTTACGTATTAATCAAAATACTAGTTTTTAGCCTAAATCAACGCGTTCACGTAACTCTTTGCCGGCTTTAAAGTGTGGTACGTGTTTTTCAGGTACTTGCACTTTACTGCCGGTTTTAGGGTTGCGACCCAAGCGAGGTGGGCGATAATTTAAACTAAAGCTTCCAAAGCCGCGAATCTCAATACGTTCGCCAGTGGCTAGGTTATCAGTCATCGCATCTAAAATCGCTTTTACTGATAATTCAGCATCTTTCACCACCAATTGCGGAAAACGCTCTGCAAGCAGGGTGATAAGTTCAGATTTAGTCATTATTGAGCCCTTATTTCTTTACTAGGATTTTATTAATTATCGGCTTATTTTTTGCTGTCTAATTTGGCTTTTAATAACGCACCAAGATTCGTTGTGCCAGCAGTAGCGCCATCATCGGCAGGTTTTGCTGCTTCTTTAGTTTTAGCAGATTTAGCTTTTGGTTTTGCATCAGCTTTATCGTCAGAACCGCTTGAAGCACCTGAAGGATCAGCAGTAAGTTGCTTAACGCCTAGTGAAATACGTTCTTTATCAACGTCAATTGCTAAGATAACCGCTTGGAGTTCGTCACCTTTTTTGAAGTTACGAATCGCTTCTTCGCCAGATTGTGTCCATGACAAATCAGACAAATGCACTAAGCCATCAATACCGCCTGGCAAGCCAATGAACACACCAAAATCAGTGATTGATTTAATTTGACCAGATACTTTGTCGCCTTTGGCGTGCGTTGCTGAGAAATCATCCCAAGGATTTGCTTGGCATTGCTTCATACCTAATGATAAGCGACGACGTGCTTCATCAATTTCAAGAATCATTACTTCTACTTCGTCACCTAATTGTGCAAGTTTACCCGGGTGAATGTTTTTATTCGTCCAATCCATTTCAGATACGTGTACCAAACCTTCAATACCTGGTTCAATTTCAACAAAAGCACCGTAATCAGTCAGGTTAGAAACCTTACCGAACAAGCGAGTGCTGACTGGGTAACGACGTGCTAATGCAACCCATGGGTCATCACCTAGTTGCTTGATACCTAATGAAACACGATTTTTTTCTTGATCAAACTTCAAGATTTTCGCTTCAACTTCTTCACCCACGGTCAGTACTTCTGATGGATGTTTTACACGGCGCCATGCTAAATCAGTGATATGGAGTAAACCATCAATACCGCCTAAGTCTACGAACGCACCGTAGTCTGTAATATTTTTAACAATACCTTTAACAACTGCGCCTTCAGCTAATGTACCCATTAACGCTTCACGGTCAGCCCCTGCGCTGACTTCCATCACGGCACGGCGTGAAACAACGATGTTGTTACGCTTGCGGTCAATTTTAATGACTTTTAGATCACATTCTTTGTTTTCAAAAGGGGTTGTGTCTTTTACTGGACGTACATCTACCAATGAGCCAGGCAAGAATGCCATGATGCCATTCACTGAAACGCGTAAACCACCTTTAACTTTACCGCTAACAAAACCTTTGATGATGCGACCTTCATTCATTGCATCTTCTAAATCTAACCATGTTTCCATGCGTTTTGCTTTTTCGCGTGAAAGTACGGTTGAACCAAAGCCATCTTCCAGCTTTTCAATCAACACTTTTACAAAGTCGCCAACTTTAACATCCAGTTCGTCTTGCGCATTTTTAAATTCTTCAGCAGCGATAACGCTTTCTGATTTAAGACCAGCGTTAACGATTACATGGTCTTGGTCCACAGAGATAACCTCCGCGGTGATCACTTCGCCAGAGCGCATTTCTTGGTGAGCTAAGCTTTCTTCAAAAAGCGCAGCAAAAGATTCCATGCCTGAAGAAGCTGAAGTAGTAGATTTAGAAGTAGAAGCCATTAAATAAAGATACCTAAAAAATAATCCCACCTAGCAGTGGGGTGATTAAAAAACCGCGAATCTTTGGAATGCGCGGGCGAAAAAAATATTACTCAAT
Organism: Pseudomonadota bacterium; assembly: GCA_029569495.1. GTDB lineage: Bacteria > Pseudomonadota > Gammaproteobacteria > Burkholderiales > Methylophilaceae > Methylotenera. The sequence goes on from JAKQTB010000162.1 coordinate 15,017, forward strand.
TGCAAAGAATTGAATTATAACTAAAACATTGAAAAATAAAAGACTATTCGTACATTTTCTGCTGAAAATTTTCTAAAACTGCATTTACAGCATCAGAAATACTTAAATGGTCGGTTTCAAGCAAAATGGCATCTTGGGCCATGATGAGTGGTGCTGCGGCTCTGTTTTTATCGCGCGCATCACGCTCTTGAAGGTCTGCTAAGATGCTTTCATAGTCTGCTGGCTGGTTTTTATTGCGTAATTGCTGGTAGCGTCGCTGTGCGCGCACTTCTGTTGAGGCGGTTAAAAACACCTTTAGTGGCGCTTCAGGAAAAATAACAGTACCCATATCTCGCCCATCAGCCACCAAACCTGGCGATTTGCAAAAAGCGTGTTGCATTTCGACCAATGCAGCTCTTAATGGGGCATGTACGGCAACCTGTGAAGCTCCTTTGCCGATTGTCTCGGTGCGAATTTCATTGGAAATATCTTTTTGCGCAAAGTCTGGCGTGGTCAGTAAAACCTGCTCCCCCACAAATGTAATGGTGAGTTTTTTTGCACATTCGGTTACTGCAAAGGCATCGCTCCAAGCAAAATCTTTTAGCTGTGCAGCGTACGCTACGATACGATAAAGTGCGCCAGAATCTAAATAATGAAAGCCTAGCTTTTGCGCAACCAGTTGCGCCACGGTGCCTTTGCCCGATGCTGAGGGCCCGTCAATAGCGATGACAGGAATATCGGTGTTTGGTAAATTCATAAGTTAAACTTATCGTAATTAGAGAAACAATCAATTGGATTTATTTTATAAGTGAGTCAATAATGACCACATGAAGCACATACTAAAAACGATAGTAAAAAAAGGTGGTACATCATGACTAAAACATTCACATTTGCAATTTTACACTTTACCGTTGCCTTTTTAGTAGCCTATTTGCTGACAGGCAGCTTTGTGATTGGCGGCTTGTTGGCGCTTATTGAGCCTGCTTGCAATACAGTGGTGTTTTATTTTCATGAGCGCGCTTGGCAAATGGTTGAGCAGAAAAAAACAGCTAGTTCAGTCACTGCGGCGTTTAGCGCCATGCCTTGTGCGGGCATACATTAGCAAGGCTAACTGACAATTTTTTTAAACGCGTCAAAATAATCAGGAAAAGTTTTATTCACGCATTTAGGATCATTAATAGTAATCGGCACGCCACCTAAACTCACCAATGAAAAACACATGGCCATGCGATGGTCGTCATAAGTGTCAATCACCGCATTAGGTGTGAGTTGGGCTGGCGGGGTGATGGTGATGTAATCCGCGCCTTCTTCCACAATTGCACCCACTTTACGCAACTCTGTAGCCATTGCGGCAATGCGGTCAGTTTCTTTGACTCGCCAGCTGGCGATATTGCGTAATGTGGATGTGCCATCAGCGAATAGTGCCAAAATAGCTAACGTCATGGCGGCATCGGGAGTATGGTTACAGTCAAGGTTTATGGCTTTGAGTTTGCCAATATTTGATGCAATGATTGAGTTTTCATCGAAATGGATTTCTGCACCCATCAATTCAAGGGCTTCGGTAAATTTGACATCCCCCTGAATGCTATTTTGGCCTAACCCGTTGACTTGCACTTCGCCGGCAATTGCTCCTGCGGCTAAGAAGTACGAGGCACTGGATGCATCGCCCTCAACAAAAATCACTTGTGGGCTCAGATATTCACTACGGTTGGAAATAGAAAATTGCTGCCAGCCATTGCGCTCAACTTTCACACCAAATTTTGCCATTAAATTGAGCGTAATTTCAATGTATGGTTTTGAAATCAATTCACCCACCAATTCAATCGTGGCTTGTTGTTTGGTGAGCGGTAACGCCATGAGTAGGGCGGTTAAAAACTGGCTAGAGACATCACCACGTATTTTAATGGACTGACTTAAATTAAGCTTGGCAGGTGAAATTTTTAACGGTGGAAAGCCCTCATTGCCCAAGTATTCAATTTGCGCACCTGCTTGGCGTAGCGCATCTACTAAATCGCCAATTGGGCGTTCGTGCATACGAGGCACGCCGTGCAAATAATAGTAGCCATTTGAAAATGCCAGTGCGGCGGTGAGCGGACGAAATGCAGTGCCTGCGTTACCTAAAAATAAATCGATCGGTTTTTCTTGAGAACCTTTGTTTGGAAAACTGCCTTCACAGCCTACAACTTGCCAAGTGTTGCCGGCAAGTTTTTTTAACTTTACTCCCAACTTTTGCAGGGCTTCCAGCATGCGTGCGGTATCGTCAGATGCGAGCAGGTCGTGGATGTCCGTTGTGCCATTTGCCAGCGCCGCCAACAACAACGTGCGGTTTGAAATGCTTTTTGAGCCTGGCAGGGTGATGCTGCCTTGAGCGTGGTGGGCGGCGGGTAGGGTAAGTTGTTCCATTGATTTAAGTCTATTGGGGTTATTGCGGTTTGGTTTTTGCCCACTGGTTGCGCGCTTTGCTTGCGCGTTCAAACAGGGCCTGCAAACCTTGGCCGTCTTCATTATTAAGGAGTTGCTTTAATTGTGATAACTCGTTTTCGAACGCTGTGATTTCTTTGAGCAGCGCGGTTTTGTTAGCTAAGCTGATGTCGCGCCACATTTCAGGGTGGCTGCCAGCAATACGCGTGAAGTCTCTAAAACCACTGGCGGCAAAGCTAAATAATTGCTCGGCGTTGGGGCGGGCGGCAATGTCATCGACCAGCGCAAATGCGAGCAAATGTGGCAGGTGGCTGACTGAAGCAAAAATGCCATCGTGTGTTTCAGCGGGCATGGCGCTCACATTGGCACCGCAGGCTTGCCAGAGATTTTTGACCCTTGCGAGCGCATCTTGATTAGTTTTGTCAGTTGGGGTGAGCACTACATTTTTACCCAAAAACAAATCGGCCGTGGCGGCGGTTACGCCACTTTTTTCAGCGCCTGCAATGGGGTGTCCGCCTACAAACTGGTGCAGTTGCGGGCCAAGTATTTTTTCAGCGCAACGCAATACATCGCCTTTGGTGCTGCCTGCATCGGTAATCACCGTGTTGCTGTTGAGATGTGGCTGTATGCTTTTTAGAATGTCGGTAGTTTGGGCAACTGGCGCGGCAATCAGAATTAAATCTGCATTTTCACAGGCTGCGCGCACGTCAGTTTCAAAGGCATCAATCACGCCTAATTTTACAGCGCGTTGGAGGCTTTCAAGGCTGCGGCCAACGCCAACGATGTGTGTGGCGTGGCCTGCTTTTTTTAAAGCAAGGGCAACGCTACCGCCAATTAAACCCACACCAAAGATGACTAGTTTTTTCAAAACGAATGTTGTTTAAGTTTTAAACGTTAAAAAATCGAAAGTGCGATTGTAACATTTTTGCCGCGACCTGCTTGGCGGGCTTTGGAATTATCAATTGGTTTCACGTTTTTTAATTACTTGTTTTGTTCTTTAAATTTATGCGAGAAAATTTTTATGCTCTGAGAGCCTTTGTTTATAAGGCTTCCAGAGCGTCGAAAAAGGTTGCGGTTAAAATTGCTTAAAATTTAAGCAATTTAGCACCATCAATACGCGTTGAATTTATGCGCTAATATGACGCGAAAATTAACCCAATTTTAACGATCGCCACTCGCCATCTAAGTACATTTGCTGCGGCTGAAAGTTTTGTTTGTAGGCCATTTTTTGGCTGTCTTTTACCCAATAGCCTAAATATAAATAAGGGTGTCCTAAACGTTTTGCCCATTCAATTTGCCAAAGTACGTTATAAGTGCCATAACTAGCGCGTTTGGTCGCATCAAAAAAAGTGTAAACAGCAGATATGCCATCGTCAACGATGTCGATGACACTCACCATATTAAGTTGCCCGTTTTCTCTGAATTCCACCAACACACTTTCTACATTGGTTTGGCATAAAAAATTTCGATATTGTTCTACGTCATTTTGCGCTGGCGCTTTGTCTAGGCTCTCTGCATGGCGTGCCTGCTGATAGGCGCGATAAAGCGCGTAATGTTCTGCATGAAAATCCACCGGCAGAATGGCGGTGCTGATGTGCTGGTGTTGCTTGTAAGCGCGTTTTTGGCTGCGGGTTGGCACAAAATCACTGAGCACAATGCGCACAGGTACACATTCTTGGCAATTTTCGCAATGTGGACGATACGCAAAATTACCGCTACGGCGAAAGCCCTGTTGAATCAGGCTGTTATAAACAGAGGCGTTAACCAAATGCTGCGGGGCGGCGATTAAACTTTGCGCCAGTTTGCCCGACAAATAGCCGCATGTGTAGGGCGTTGTTACGTAAAACTGCAACTTTTGTAAAGGAATGTCATTGGGCGATGTCATGGCAAAATTATAACCCTTATTGCTGGCGCGCAATACCAACGGCATAAGTACTGCTAATCATGCACAGCATGAAAGCATTACTAATCAATTGCGCGCCTACAAAAGCAGTTATGCCAAAATAAGACTGGAAAGGTTGTCAATAAAATCATCGCGGCTGATTTCTTTGGCGCCAAAGCGCGCTAAATGAGCTGTTTTCATTTGGCAATCAATCAAGCCGACGCCTTCAGACTTTAATTTCTGCACCAAGTGCACAAATGCCACTTTTGAAGCGTCTGTTACAAGGTGAAACATGCTTTCACCGTAAAACATTTTGCCAATTTTTACGCCGTAGCAGCCGCCTACCAACGTGTTATCTTGCCAGCACTCGGCGCTGATGGCATAGCCTGCATTGTGTAGTGTGCAGTAGGCCTCGATGATGTCTTGAGTAATCCAAGTGCCAGGTTGGCCTGCGCGTGGGGTGTGGCTGCAAGCGCTAATCACTTGGCGAAATGCGGTATTAAAGCGCACGTCAAACGGCTTGTTTTTGAGTGTTTTTTTGAGTGAATTTGAAATATTGAGTGCGTCAGGAAAAAGCACCATGCGCGGGTTTGGGCTCCACCAAAGAATAGGTTCACCCTCGCTAAACCATGGAAAAATGCCATGTTGATAGGCGTTGAGCAAACGTGGCAATGATAAGTCACCGCCAATCGCAATAAGGCCATTGGGTTCACTAAGCGCTTGATTGAGAAGTGGAAAATCACAATCATCATCAATGCAAGCAACACGGCCATGGGGAAATTGGTAGTAAGAATAGCTCATCTGGTTGTTTGAATGTGTGGTCTTGGTACTAAAGTATTCCGCATGTTAGTTTACCTTGCTTGGTCTTTGTGATTTAATTGGCTCATGCAGGTTTTTTCACTCAAATTTTTACGCACGTTTATTTTGTTGCTGCTGACAGTATTTATTACCGATACGGTTTACGCAAGTAGCATGATGGCGGCTGACATGATTGCTGGCCAGCATGATGCCAAGAGTAAAAGCGAAACAGCTACTCATGCCGCCCACTGCCAGAATATGCAAGCCGAGCAAGCGCATGTAAAATCGCATGAAAAATCAAATTCGCATGCAGGTTCACAGCATTGTAGTCATTGTATTGCCTGCTTTTCAATGATTGTGCAAGAGAAGCTTTCTCTTAAAACCCTTCAAGCTACACCTTCTGTTATTCCCGCTTTTGTTAAAATCTACCACGCGCCATTTCGCGCGCAACCGCAAAAACCACCCATCGTTTGATTCACTAGGCCCAAACCTGCCTGTCATCTTTGCACAATATTTAGTTTGCAGAGCTGTCTGGCAGGCCTGAATAATCGTTTCATACCGATGGAGTTGATATGCAATATTATAAATTCGCGCTTTATAGCGCATTGCTAAGCCTATTTTTAAATGGTTGCGCTACTTTTTCAAACGATGGCGGTTTGGCGGATGTAAAAGCCTTAACCGCACCTCATCTTCAGCAAGAAGTTGTTTGGCCGAAAAATGAAGGCGCGAAAACGATTGTGGCAGAGCGTGTAAGTGAATTATTACAAGAACCTTTAAATGCCGATAGCGCAGTGCAGATTGCGCTACTCAATAACAATGGCTTGCAGGCTTCGTTATACGCTTTGGGTGTTGCGGAGGCAGATGTTGTGCAAGCAGGGCGATTGCCAAATCCTAAATTCTCCATGCTCTACGCACGCCATCAAGGCGAATACAAAATCGAGCAGGCGCTCACCTTTAATATTTTTTCGTTATTGGCGATGCCGAAAGTAATAGAAATCGAGCGTAGTCACTTTAAGAAAACCAAACAAGCAGTGGCAATAGAAGTGCTGAATTTGGCTTATGAAACACGGTCTGCCTATTTTAATGCTGTGGCGGCAAATGAGCTTGTGCGTTATAGCGTTCAGGTAAAAGAATCTGCCGAAGCGAGTGCAGTGCTGGCGCAGCGTATGGTGGCCGCAGGTAATTGGAATACGCTGGAGCAAGCGCGAGAGCAAGGATTTTATGCAGATGCGATGCTGGAATATACCAGTGCCAAGCAAGTGCAGAATCGCGCGCATGCATCGCTGGCGCGATTGCTAGGTGTGTCGGCAGAGCAACTTAAGTTAGAAAAACGATTGCCCGACTTACCTAAAACCGCTTCTGAATTACAGCTATTAGATAAAGCAGCGTTTGAGCAGCGACTCGACTTACAAGCCATACGCTTAGAAACGGCGGCTTTGGCTAAACAACTTGGCCTGACCAAAACCTCACGTTTTATTAACGTGCTTGAAATTGGCCCTGCCAGAGTGCTGGAAGGCCGACGTGGTGATGCTTATAAGAAAGGCGTGGATTTTGCCTTTGAATTGCCATTGTTTGACTGGGGAGATGCAAAAGTCGCGCGTGCAGAGGCTATTTATATGCAATCAGTGCATCGTGCCGCACAAACGGCCGTGAACGCGCAATCTGAAATTAGCGAGGCTTACAGCCATTATCTTGCGACTTATGAAAAGGCGAAATATTATCGCGACGACATTGTGCCCTTGCGTCAAAAAATATTGGCTGAAAATCAATTGCGCTATAACGGCATGCTCGTGAGTCCTTTTGAGTTGTTCGCAGATGCCCGTGCGCAGGTTGCGAGCGTGAAGGCTTATATCAATAGCTTAAATGAATTCTGGCTAGCAGAAACCGCGTTAAATATGGCGTTTATAGGCAAACCAACCAGTTTGGAAGGGAAGTAATCATGACAACAAAACAACATTTCACAAGACGAGACTTTTTTAAATTAGCGGGTGCAGGTGTGGCTTTAAGCGCGGTGAGCAAAGTTGCGCTAGCTGCACTTCCAGACATTGTTTCTGCAGAAAAGGCTAATACGCAAGCGCCACTGCATCCATCGACTGGTCGGCACTATCAGCCCGTGGTGACATTAAATGGCTGGAGTTTGCCATGGCGGATGAATAATGGGATAAAAGAGTTTCACCTTGTTGCAGAACCCGTAGTGCGAGAAATTGCCCCTGGTATGCAAGCCCACTTATGGGGTTATAACGGCCAAAGCCCAGGACCGACAATCGAAGTGGTAGAGGGTGATCGTGTGCGTATATTTGTGACAAATCGTCTGCCTGAAGTCACCAGTGTGCATTGGCATGGCCAGCGCTTGCCCAATGGCATGGACGGTGTAAGTGGCTTAACGCAGCCTGCCATTCCACCCGGTAACACCTTTGTTTACGAATTTGAAGCCAAACGCGTGGGTACGTTTATGTACCATCCGCATGCGGATGAAATGACGCAATTGGCGATGGGCTTGATGGGTAGTTGGGTGACGCACCCAAAAAGTCCAAAATTCATGGCGGTGGATAGAGATTTTATATTTCTGCTTAATGCTTATGATATTGAGCCAGGTAGCTATAAGCCACGCATCAATACGATGTTAAATTTTAATTTATGGACATGGAATAGCCGGGCATTTCCTGGTATAGACCCACTGGTGGTGCGCAAAAATGATAAAGTGCGTATTCGAATTGGCAATTTAACAATGACAAATCACCCGATACATCTGCATGGGCACGAGTTTGAGGTGACAGGAACCGATGGCGGCTGGGTGCAACCAAGCGCGCGTTGGCCAGAAGTGACTACGGACATCGGTGTTGGGCAAATGCGCGCTATTGAGTTTGTGGCGAGTGAGTTAGGCGATTGGGCGCTACATTGCCATAAAAGCCACCACACCATGAACGCGATGGGGCATCAAGTACCGACTTTGCTTGGTGTAGGGCAAGATGATTTGGTTGAGAAAATTAGTAATCTTGTGCCAGATTATATGCCAATGGGTGAAACAGGCATGGCGGAAATGACCGACATGGCCAATATGATGGACATGCCGCTACCTGAAAATACACTGCCCATGATGATGGGTAAGGGGCAGTATGGTGATATCAGTATGGGCGGCATGTTTTCTACGCTGAAAGTGCGTGATCATCTGGCAAAAAATGATTATCAGGATCCAGGGCCATATCAACATCCGAAAGGGACCGTTGCCTATGCGTTTAATGGTGATGTGCCAGAAGCTAACAGGCAGCCAGTAGTTGATACAAAAACGGCTGTAGAAGTTCAGGTGCGTAAACCGAGCGGCCACGCCGGACATTCTCACTAAAGTTAAGGAGTTAAGATGCAATATATTATCTTGAAATATCTCATTACCGCCGGTGTTGTGGTGCTGGTATCTGAATTGGCCAAACGCAGCGATAAGCTGGGTAGCTTAGTGGCTGCACTTCCTTTAGTGACCGTACTCACACTTATTTGGCTGTACGTTGAGCAGCAACCGAGCAGTAAAATCGCCAATCATGCCTACTACACATTTTGGTATGTGTTGCCGACTTTACCGATGTTTTTGCTGTTTCCGTATTTGTTACCAAAGATTGGCTTTGTCTATACGTTAATCAGCTGTGTTGTATTCACCATGCTGGTTTTTTGGGGTTTTGCATTGATGATGCGTCTGTTTGGGGTGGATTTACTTTAAAGCCTAAATTTTATAGGGGTATTGAAGTGAATTTTTCTTTAAAAATAGCTTTTTAATCAAACCATTAGCGCGTAAAATGCGCGCACTTTTATTGATTGTGTAGAAATTTTGGAACACTATACCACCATGCTGGCTAAGCCGATTAATTCCTATCGCCCTTATTGGGCGAAACGGTTTGGCACGGCAAAAATGCTGCCGATGACGCGCGCTGAGATGGATGCGCTAGGTTGGGATAGCTGCGATATAATTTTAATATCTGGCGATGCCTATATTGACCACCCGAGTTTTGGTGTGTCATTGGTGGGGCGTTTGCTTGAAGCGCAGGGTTTTCGTGTGGGGATTATTGCACAGCCCGATTGGCAAAATGCTAGCGCTTTTAAAGCGCTAGGCAAGCCGAATCTGTACTTTGGTGTGACTGCGGGCAATATGGATAGCATGGTCAATCGCTATACGGCTGACCGAAAAATCCGTTCAGATGACGCCTACACACCTGATGCCGCGCCTAACAAACGCCCTGACCGTGCGGTGCTAGTGTATTCGCAGCGCTGCCGCGAAGCGTATTCTGATGTGCCGTTGGTAATAGGCAGCATTGAAGCCAGCTTGCGCCGCATTGCGCATTATGATTATTGGTCTGACAAAGTACGTCGTAGTATTTTGGTGGATTCTAAAGCGGATATTTTGCTGTATGGCAACGCCGAGCGTGCACTGGTTGAACTCAGCCACCGCATTGCAAAAGGTGAAAAAGTCAGTGACATTCAAGATATACGCGGCACTGCTTTTTTGCGAAAAGCAATCCCCGATGGCTGGAGCGAGATTGAGAGTACCAAGTTAGACCGCCCCGGTGCGGTGGAAAAACACGTTGACCCGTATGAAATGAAATTGGGTAAATCAGATGCCAGTTGCGCAACTGACAATCCCTCGCCCGCAGGCGAGGGGAATGTAACGCATGTCATTGCCATGCCACTATCACGTAAGCCGAAGGCCGACCGTAGCAAACAAGTGGTGCGCTTGCCCGCTTATGAAGAGGTGGCAAGCAATCCAGTGATGTACGCACATGCCTCGCGCGTATTGCATTTAGAAGCAAACCCCGGCAATGCCCGCGCCTTAGTGCAAAGGCATGGTGACCGCGAAGTGTGGCTGAATCCACCGCCAATTCCGCTGACTACAAAAGAGATGGATTATGTGTACGACTTGCCATACGCGCGTGCACCCCATCCCATTTACAAGCAAGCAAAAATTCCCGCTTGGGAGA
>JAKQTB010000168.1 GCA_029569495.1 Pseudomonadota bacterium
CACCAGCGACTGAACAAGTTTATCTTACCTCTACTGTAGGTCTATACGAATACATCGCTGGAGAAAATCTCGCAAACATTAATTTACCGCGAGTGAGATTATTAATTAAGCAGCGTGCGCGCCGTCCCGGCATTCGCCTACCCCAGTTCCCAAAGAATGACATCGAAAAAATACTAAACTACGCGCAAAACATGCACAATAAAACATTTAACGATGATAATATGCGTTATATCACTTACCGGGACCGTGCGTTTTTGTTGACCTTGGCCGATACCGGACTTCGGGTTCATGAGGCTTGCAATTTGCGGCGTGGAGATATCGATTGGCTTGAGAGCCGAGCTGTTGTGATTGGTAAAGGAAATAAAGAGGCAATTGTACGTTTCTCAAAGCGTTCATTGCAAGCTTGTAAGGATTATCTTACAGTCCGAGGTACTTTAGATGGTGCCAGTGGCAGGCCATTGGCTTCACTCCCCTTATTTGCAAGGCATGATCGTGGCGCTGGTAAAAAAGTTAAGCCTATTTCAACAACCACTGGCCGTGAAATTGTCAATCAGGCTGTCTCTGCGGTGATAGGACCAGATGCTGTTGGCACAATCACGCCACACAGTTTTAGACATTATTTTGTGACAACTATTTTGGTGAGTTCAGGTAATCTGAAATTAGCTCAAGAATTAGCAAGACATACCAATATCGCGGTTACCCAACGATACTCACATTTATCCGACGACGAATTAGATCAAAAATATCAGGAAATCTTCGATTAATCCTTAGGCGGTGGTATTATTGTTCTGTGATATACAGAAAATAATGCAATAACGCAGAGGAAAATTGATGACTGAATTTCGAGTTAAGTCCCACCCTATTTTAGATACAAGTGAAGAAGCAACAGTCCCATTTTATTGGCAATCAAAAACGCTTTTTGCCAGACCAAATGAAATGATTTCGTCTGCATTGATGGCAAATGGCATAAATCTTTTTAGCCATCACCCAAAAGACAATAGCGCGCAGGGTATATTTTGCGCAAATGGTCAATGTTCACAGTGTTTGGTTATTGCTAATGATGTGCCAGTGAAATCGTGTATGACGCCGATTAAAGCGGGTATGCGTGTTCAGCCGGCAGAAGGTCTCCCTACCCTTCCCCAAACATCAACAAATCAAACATTTGTTGAACCTAATACACCGATATATGAAACCGATGTACTGATTATAGGTGCTGGGCCTGCAGGACTTTCTGCAGCCATAGAATTGGGCCAGTTAGGTGTTGATTGTCTTTTGATAGATGATAAAAACCGTTTGGGTGGCAAACTTGTTTTGCAAACACACCGATTTTTTGGTTCAAGTGAGGCTGTTTTTGCTGGAAGCAGGGGTATTGAAATTGCAAAAAAACTCGAAACAAAAGTTCGTGACCTGCCATCAGTCAAGATTTGGCTCAATGCGATTGCAGTTGGTATCTTCGAAGATCATACGGTAGGTGTTTTTAGGGATGCCTCTCGATACGAATTAGTAAAACACAAAGTTCTCTTAGTGGCTACCGGTGCGCGTGAAAAAAGCCTTACTTTTCCTGGCAATACCTTGCCTGGTATTTATGGCGCTGGCGCTTTTCAAACATTGGTTAACCGTGACCTTGTAAAACCCTGTAATAATCTTTTTGTAATTGGCGGTGGAAATGTAGGTTTGATTGCAGCCTATCATGCTATTCAAGCGGGTATTCATGTTGCTGGATTGGTTGAAGCCGCACCTCAATGTGGTGGCTACAAAGTGCATATGGACAAACTAAAGCGGTCAGGTGTGCCTATTTACACCTCTCATACCGTTTTAAAAGCGATTGGCAAGGAACGTGTTGAGCAAGTTGTCATTGCTCAAGTTGATAACCGTTTTAAACCGATAAAAGGTACCGAACAATTATATGATTGTGATACAGTGCTTATTGCGGTAGGACTTGACCCTGTGGACGAGTTTTACCGAAAAGGCAAAGCTTTGGGATTGA
>JAKQTB010000170.1 GCA_029569495.1 Pseudomonadota bacterium
ATACGGGTAACGCTGGCCCACACGGCAATGTACCAAAATCACCCATCATCATTAAACAAGTTAAAATCGTTAAATAGGAACATTCAACATGGTAAAACTTCAAACCAATTTCGGTGGTATCACCATTGAACTCAACGCTGAGAAAGCACCCGTTACGGTCGCCAATTTTTTACAGTATGTTGATAATGGCTTTTATGATGGCACTATTTTTCACCGCGTGATTGATGGTTTTATGATTCAAGGCGGCGGTTTTGATACGTCTATGAACCAAAAAGCCACCGTTGCTGAAATTCAAAACGAAGCCAACAACGGCTTAGGCAATGAGCAATACACCATCGCCATGGCACGTACATCAGCACCGCATTCTGCCAGTAGCCAATTTTTCATCAATGTCGCCAATAATACTTTTTTAAACCATAGCGCTGAAACAAGTAGCGGCTGGGGTTATTGCGTGTTTGGCAAAGTGACAGCTGGCGCTGATGTGATTGATAAAATCAAAAAAGTGGCTACCACCAATCGCAAGGGCCACCAGGATGTGCCGGTAGATAACGTTGTGATTGAAAAAGCCACGCGCAGCTAATCCATCACGCGATTAGCTTACGCACGCCAGCCTACGCATGACCAACATCGGAGATCAAGCAAGCCACACCTTGTTTATCTCCGATTTGCATTTGTGCGTGAGCCGCCCCAAAATCACTGCGGCTTTTTTACAGTTTTTACAACACACTGCCACAAAAGCAGATGCACTCTATATTTTGGGCGACCTGTTTGAATACTGGGCGGGCGACGATGCCATGAAAGATGCGCATCATGATGCCATCATCTGTGCTTTTCAAGTGCTGACAAACACTGGCGTCAAAGTTTACTTTATGCATGGCAATCGCGATTTTTTAGTCGCTCATAGCTTTTGCGATGCCGCAAATATCACACTGCTGGCAGACCCCACACTCATTACGCTATATAACCAAAAAGTGCTGTTAAGCCATGGCGACGCTTTATGTACGGACGATGCCGCCTACATGCAATTTCGTCAGCAAGTGCGCAACTCACAGTGGCAAGCTGATTTTTTAAGCCTGCCATTGGCAGAAAGAAAACGCCAAATCGAAGCAATCCGCATGCGCAGCGAACAGGAAAAAACGCAAAAAACTGCAGAAATCATGGATATCAACCAGAACGCGCTGGCCAAACTATTAGCCGAATTTGATTATCCCGCGATTTTTGTACACGGACACACTCACCGACCTAATCAGCATCACCTGCACCTCAACGGACATCACATCACTCGCTGGGTATTAGGCGATTGGTACGAACAGGGAAGTTACCTGATGTGCAACAGGGAAGGCTTTAGCAGTGTGAAGTTAGCAACGGAAAACTGATACCGATCACTACGAAAAAAAATAAATTCAACTGCCTAAAACGTCCGAGGAATTTTTTTGCTCTGCAAACCTTTATCTACAAGGCTTACAGAGCATCGAAAAAGGTTGTGCCGTATATCAGGCCATCATTTAGGCTGGTAACCAACGATTTTACTTTCATCTACATTGTCGATTTGTTCTGGTTCTAAAAACTGATGCGCGTATTTAAGGTAGATTTTTTCACGCACAAATAAATCAAACAAATCCGGATCAATGTGATTATCCAGCTTCATTTTTCCTAAAATATTAAGTGATTCTGTGAGCGTCTTGGCGCGTTTGTAAGGACGGTCTTTTGAAGTGAGTGCTTCAAAAATATCTGCCACCGCCATCACGCGCGCTGGCACCGACATTTGGTCGCCCCGCAACCCTCTTGGGTAACCGCGCCCGTCCATGCGCTCGTGGTGTCCGCCTGCATATTCTGGCACATGCTGAAACCCTTTGGGATAAGGCAGGGACTCCAGCATATCAATAGACACAGTGATGTGATTGTTAATCACGGCACGT
>JAKQTB010000186.1 GCA_029569495.1 Pseudomonadota bacterium
ATAAGCTTTTGCTTCACCACCAAATTTTTTGGTCAATACCGTGGTAATCGCTGCCGTTAATGTCGTTTTACCATGATCCACGTGACCAATCGTGCCTACGTTAACGTGCGGTTTGGTCCGTTCAAATTTACCTTTTGCCATGATTATTTCCTTTTTCTAAACTTTAAAAATTAATTAGTATGGACTATTTCTTATTCATAATTGCTTCAGCCACGTTTCTTGGCGCTTCAGCATAGTGCTTGAATTCCATACTGTAACTAGCGCGACCTTGTGACAGCGAACGCACGGTAGTTGCATAACCAAACATCTCTGACAATGGCACTTCAGCACGAATCGCTTTGCCACCACCAGCCGTATCTTCCATACCTTGAATCATGCCGCGACGTGATGACAAGTCACCCATCACGTCCCCCATGTAATCTTCAGGGGTTTCAATTTCAACAGCCATAATCGGCTCAAGCAATACTGGATCCGCTTTACGCATACCGTCTTTAAATCCGATAGAAGCCGCCATCTTGAACGCATTTTCATTCGAGTCAACATCATGGTACGAACCGTCGAACAAAGTTACTTTTACATCAACCACTGGGAAGCCAGCTAAGACACCCGATGGGATAGTTTCGCGCAAACCCTTTTCTACAGCAGGGATAAACTCACGTGGAACAGTACCACCTTTAATTTGATCAACAAACTCAAAACCTTTACCAGTTTCGTTCGGTTCCATGATCAACCAAACGTGACCATATTGACCTTTACCGCCAGACTGCTTAACGAACTTACCTTCAACTTCAACTTTTTTCTTGATCGCTTCACGGTAAGCAACTTGAGGCGCACCTACACTAGCCTCAACATTGAACTCGCGACGCATACGGTCAACAATAATATCCAAGTGCAACTCACCCATACCGGAAATGATTGTTTGACCAGACTCTTCGTCTGAACGCACACGGAATGATGGGTCTTCTTGAGCTAAGCGACCCAAGGCAATACCCATCTTTTCTTGGTCTGCCTTTGTTTTAGGCTCAACTGCAACATGAATTACAGGCTCAGGGAACACCATACGCTCTAAAATGATAGGATTATCAACCGAACACAATGACTCACCAGTCGTTACATCTTTTAAACCTATCGCAGCCGCAATATCACCCGCCACAACCTCATCCACTTCTTGGCGAGTGTTTGCATGCATTTGCACAATACGACCGATACGTTCTTTACGGCCTTTTACTGAGTTATAAACAGTGTCACCTTTATTCAGGACACCTGAGTAAACGCGGATAAATGTTAACTGACCCACAAACGGATCGGTCATTAACTTAAACGCCAACGCTGATAAACTCTCTTTATCATCTGCCTTGCGTGTAATGCGCTCACCATCTTCATCTTCACCTTCGATATCTGGAATGTCTACTGGCGATGGCAAGAAGTCAATGACGGCATCCAACATACGTTGAACACCTTTATTTTTAAAGGCCGTACCACACAACATTGGTTGAATTTCAGTTGCAATCGTACGCGTACGCAAACCGAGAATAATGTCAGCTTCTGACAAATCACCTTCTTCAAGGTATTTGTTCATCAGGTCTTCGCTCGCCTCAGCAGCTGCTTCAACCATATTTTCACGCCATTTATTAGCCTCTTCAATTAAATTAGCTGGAATGTCGCCGTATTCGAACTTCATACCTTGCGAGGCCTCGTCCCAGATGATTGATTTCATTTTAATAAGATCAACCACACCAGTAAATGTATCTTCACGACCGATAGGAATTACGATGGGCACCGGATTGGCTTTGAGGCGGGTACGCATCTGGTCAACAACTTTAAAAAAGTCTGCACCAGAACGATCCATTTTATTTACAAATGCCAAACGCGGCACTTTATATTTAGTTGCTTGACGCCATACTGTTTCAGATTGCGGCTGAACACCACCTACCGCACAATAAACCATACACGCACCATCCAAAACACGCATTGAACGCTCTACTTCAATTGTAAAGTCAACGTGGCCCGGGGTATCAATAATATTAAAACGATGTTGCTCGTACTGTCCTGCCATACCCTTCCAGAAGCAAGTAGTAGCCGCAGAAGTAATGGTAATACCACGCTCCTGCTCCTG
>JAKQTB010000191.1 GCA_029569495.1 Pseudomonadota bacterium
GACACCACCACCAATGACGCGCTTTGGCCGCTGGTGAATAAAATGCACAATTTAAAATACCTCATCATCGAAACCGCATTTAGAAACGACGAGCTGGAACTTGCAAAACTATCCAAGCATCTTTGCCCATCACTGCTGGTGGATGAGCTGAATAAAATCACTTTAACCCAGCAGATAGAAGTATTTATCACGCACCTCAAGCCTGGCGAAGGTGGCGTGATTATGCAAGAAATTGCACAAAGCCAAATTCTCCGACCCGTTCAGGAGCTTAAAAATCAGCAACAGTTTATTGTTTAAAAAATCGCAATTTAGTTTTAATATCAACAACCAACTCACAGCAGGATCCCCAACATGCCGGTAGCACAATCCCATCTTGAACAATTTGAACCGATGGCAAAACTTTCTCTCGGCCGCAGAATCGAGCTGGCTGATTTGGTTTACGCAGAAAAAGTGAATAAAGATATTGACCCGTTACGCATGAATATTACCAAAGCCGCGCAATCAATTTATTTGCTTAAAGGTGATCTTGAGTTAACGCTTTTTAATGATAAAAAAATTAAGCTGGCTGCTGGTAGCCCAGCCGCAAGATATCCTATCAATAGCAATGGTAAGGTCAAAGAAACCAAAGCGCTCACCGACGTTGCTATTATGCGGGTAGACACGGATTTACTCGATATCATGATGACGTGGGACCAAATTTCAGACAGCAAGCCAGCGCCAACCAGTACGGTAGCCGTTAAACAGACAGACCACGAGCGCACCCCAGCCGATTGGATGAAAGATACGCAGATTTTTAGTGCCTACAATCTGCAAAAAGGCATCTTCAGCCACTTGCCCGCCGTCAACATTGAAGAAATGTTTAATCGGATGACCAGTATTGAAGTCACGGCTGGGCAAGTGATGATACAGCAAGGCGGTGTGGGGGATTATTATTATCTCATTCAAAGCGGCACTGCTATAGTCAGCCGTGTGGTGGATAGCACTCAGCCTCCCGTACTGTTGGCCGAACTCAAACAAGGCCGCGCTTTTGGTGAAGATGCACTTATTTCAGAAGCTAAACGTAATGCCACCGTTACCATGAAAACCGACGGAAGATTATTAAGGCTCAATAAAACTGACTTTATTGAGTTGCTAAAAGCCCCGCTCATCACACAAGTTGATATGGAAGAAGCACAGCAAAAAGTAGCCGAAGGCGCCGTGTGGATAGATGCACGTCTGCCAAGTGAGTTTGAAGATGATCACATCGCAGGCGCGATGAACATTCCACTCAATGAAGTGCGCCAACATGCCAGCAGCCTTGATAAAAGCAAAACGTATATTGTGTATTGCCAAACCGGCCGTCGCAGCTCAGCGGCTGCATTTGTGTTAACGCAATGTGGCATCAATGCGATGGTGTTAAAAGGCGGCACGCGTATTATTGTCTAAACAGCGGCAAGCTCCAAATGGAAATTGAATTTTTAAATTTTGGAATTTATTTAGCAAGTAGCATACCTGCCGATTTTGCCGCATTGCTATCAAAAGTCATTGTACGCTTACATTTTGCATGATTCGCAGAACGTTCAATGAGGCAGTCTGCAAAGTCAGCATTAGAGGCAGTATAAACATGTAAAGCTTTTGTAACGACCTCTGCATTTTCTATCATAAATTCTCGTGTATGTAGAAGCGATTGCAGAATCGTCACAGTATCCTCTTTGCTTGCCTGATAACAGCCCTGCATCACCCAGACCAATTCAACAATTGAAATCAGTGTAATAAAACCTAGATTTTCACTGGATAATGACTCTATTAATTGCGTGGCGATGGGTGATTGTATGGCATCGTCTTGCGCGATATAGCGCACTACGATGTTCGTATCCAATCCAATCATGCTAGACAGCACCGCGCGCTGCAATCATCTGGTTCATTTTTTCGATAGTAACGGGGGTGCTTGGTTTGCGTAGCAAGCCTTTTAGCATTTGTGCTGGCCTCGTAGCGGCTACAATTAAAAATTGACCGTTACCGGACTCCACAAACTCAACACGACTACCACTTTCAAGGTTCATGGATGCACGAATCGCTGCGGGTATAGTGATTTGCCCTTTAGAGGTGAGTGTAGCGGTTGCCATAACATTCCTTATATTTTTCATATAATCTTACTTTATTGTAAGGATTTGTTGATGTCAAGCGATATTACACTGGTGCTGGAATAGAAATTTGTACTTAGTGACATTTAACAAAAATTGCCAGCTATGCTGGCATTACTGGCGCTTAATAGTTTTCTGATGCATTGCATCGATGCTGGTTGGTTAAATTTACATGAGCGCCCACACCGTAGATACCTCGATAGTAATTGAGCAAGCCATAAGGCAGCCTCGATGCAACGCAGTAGACTCGAAGGAGCAACCACGACCCCAAAAACAAAACCCCCGCAATTTGCGGGGGTAATTGTTTGTTACGTTAAACCTCGATTACATTACATCGTGGCTACGCTAGCTATTAAACGCCTGGGCAACCTTTGCCTGGAGCGTATTTATTAGTTGCGGTTGTTGCGCAGCTCCAAACACCAGTTGTAGCGTTACGTGTAAGTGTAGTTACTTTACCGTTTACTTGAGTAGGGGCATTAAGCACAGTACACGCGATAGATGTTGCAGTAAGTGCAATAGTACAATTTGCAGTAGTCAGAGATGGAATACTCAAATCAGCTTGTGTTGGGGTGCCAGCAGCATTTTCGTTTTTGTAAAGTTCAAAAGCTGTTTTGTAGCCAGTAATTTCAGCTAAACCTGAAGTTACTTTAGCCTTTGCTTGGTAGTCTGAATACGCTGGCAATGCAATTGCCGCCAAAATACCGATAATTGCCACAACAATCATTAACTCGATTAAGGTAAAACCTTTTTGAACTTGTTTCATTTTGAAATCCTTTATAAAAATTTAGTAAAAGTACACTGATAAATAAAACTACGCTTTAAACAACATTTAAAACATATTTTTGTTACTTTAAGCGACGTTACCAGCGCTTGAATATGTATTAGCAATGGCTGTGCCAACTTTTATTATTTAGCGATTTTGTTTGGTATATAAAATTTAACTTATTGATTTAAATAAACTAAATTGTTATTTTATTTGTGTATTTAATCAATATGACTTTATTTGAATCTTCAAAAAGGCTTTTACAGTCTTTAATAACGATAGCAGGTTGACAATAATTGTCACTGTGGCACTCAAAGTGGTCACTTCAATTTACGGCGGTTTACTGAATTTCTTGATAGCTTAACACTACGCCTGTTGTAAGCGCGCTTTGCACAAAACAAAAGATTAGTTCAATTTTTAACAACAATATCCAAAAAACCGTCATTCGGCGCAGGTGGTAATGACGAAGTCGATAGGCTTTAGGCCAAAAATACTTCGTGCAAAAGTCCCTTACAAAATAAAAAACGGCAACCGAGATTGCCGTTTTTTAATTTTAATTCCTTGTTTTGTTTAACTTACCAAAATTTCCACCAAGGTTTGGTTTTGGTTGTGCTGCTTACTGTGTTACTTGTGGTGTTGCTAGGGGTCGAGTTTGTGCCAGTTGCCTGGCTCATTACTTTGACCCTTCGGCCACTTTCTGCAAGTTTGCTAAGCCTGAATCAAAAATGCCTTCAATCGCTTTAACTGCAGTAGCGTCATCTTGGCCTTCAGGAATAGGTGGGTTCAATTTGTATAAACGGTAAAAGCGGCCCATCCATGTGACTTTTGTTTCACCAGCTTTATCGCCTTTTTCAACCGTCATCACTGCATTGTAGTCAGTGAGCGGTAAAGTGCCTTCAATGATTTCGTATTTAATTTTCATGCTGGCATCATCAATGCTGCGTAGTTTTTCATACACGTGGCCGCCGTCTTTAAAGTTCAGCGTTCTGAATGTATCTTCACCTTTTTTCTCCACTTTGGTGTTAGCCACGCCTGGGTGCCAGCCGTGAATGTTGCCAAAGTCTTTTACAATCGCCCAAACTTTTGCTGGGTCTGCTTTGATAGTAACGGTTTTTTCAACTTTTTGTGGCGATGGGCCGTGCGCAGATGCGGTAAACGGAACTAGAGACATGCTTAAACTAAGTGCGGCTAGCGCTAAAATCTTTTTCATCTAACTTTCTCCATAACTCTCGATACGAGAGGAATTATTAAAAACAACAATGCATTATAAATGAGAACGCTGTTTTATAAAATGCCTTGTTGATTGTGGTTGTGATAACGATTTTTGTGCTTGCTTGGTTGACAGATAAAATGGGTTTAATTCAGGCTTAAAATCCCCGAGGAAAAATTTATGCTCTGGAAGCCTTTATTTATAAGGATCGCAGAGCATCGAAAAAGGTTGGTATGGTTTTAGGCATTAAAAATGCGTTTTATACGTTACTTTTCAAAAGAAATTTAACAGTAATT
This sequence comes from Pseudomonadota bacterium, assembly GCA_029569495.1. Lineage (GTDB taxonomy): Bacteria > Pseudomonadota > Gammaproteobacteria > Burkholderiales > Methylophilaceae > Methylotenera. The sequence goes on from JAKQTB010000191.1 coordinate 4,393, forward strand.
TATAGTTGTAGAATTTGCGCTTTTATTGTTTGGGCAATATAAAATTCCCAAATGCCCGACTTTTTTCACCTGTTTTAATGGTGGCGATTAATGTATTGGTGTTGGTGTCTATCACGCTCACATTATTGCTGCCCCAGTTGGCAACGTAGGCGCGCTGGTTGGCGGGGTTTAGGCTAATGCCTTCAGGCGTGCTGCCTACGCCAATGGTGGCAATGGTTTTTTGTGTGCGCATATCAATCACGCTCACGCTGTCATCTTGTGTGTTGGTGACATAGAGTGTGTTTTCGTCATCTGTGAGCACCGCGCAATAGGGGTGATAACTCACTTTGATGGTCTGTAGCGTATTGTTGTGCAGGTTAATCACGCTCACGCTGTCGTCCATTACATTTACGCTAATGAGCGTTTTGCCGCTTTTGCTGAGCGCAATGCCAAAAGGGTGCTTGCCAACGGCAATGCGTTTTTGAATCGTAAGCGTTTTGGTGTCAATGACTGCAATATCATTGCTATCACGATTACTAATGTAGAGGGTTTTGCTATCGGGGCTTACCACTAGGCCAGCGGGCGCATCGCCCACTTTGATTTCTCGCACCTTTTGAGGGTCAAGCGTATTGATAGCCAGCACGCGATTTTCAAACCAATCGGCCACATATAAGGTGCTGTCATCAGGCGCTAAGGCAAGGCCAACGGGTGAGCCTTTGATTTTGATGGTATCAATTACGGTATTTGTTTGTGTGTTAATCACCGAAATATCTTGGCTTTCAACATTTGAAATATAAGCCCGTTGCAATTGAGTAGAAACAGCCACGCCCACAGGCGCTTTGCCTACTGAAATTGTGCTGGTGACTTGATTGGTTTCGGTGTTAATGACCGAGACCGTATGTTCACCTTGATTGGTAATATAGGCAAAACTGCTGTGTTGCACTGAATCATTGGCGGCGTTGCATGCGCCCAGCATGAGGCTTGCCGTCAAGATTAAAAATTTGCTAAAATTTTTTATGTATCGATTCATGAGGTTACGATTTATACGTAAATGGTCACTTTCAATAATGGCCGAAATGTGAAAAAATTGCACTAAATATTTTAGGTAGCATAACGCAATGTTAGATCGAGATGGGTTTCGCCCAAATGTTGGCATTATTATTTGTAATGCCAACAATCAGGTGTTTTGGGGTAAGCGTATTCGTGAGCATGCTTGGCAGTTTCCACAAGGTGGTATCAACCACGGGGAAAGCCCAGAGCAGGCCATGTATCGTGAACTCATGGAAGAAGTAGGCTTAAAGCCTGAGCATGTGCAAATTTTAGGCCGCACCAAAGATTGGTTGCGCTATGAAGTGCCCACCACCTGGGTTAAGCGCGAGTATCGCGGCAGCTACAAAGGCCAAAAGCAAATTTGGTATTTGTTGCGCCTTATTGGGCGTGATACCGATGTTTCGCTCCGAGCAACCGACCAGCCAGAGTTTGACGCATGGCGATGGAATGACTATTGGGTACCACTTGAAGATGTGATTGAGTTTAAGCGCAAGGTATATGAAATGGCGCTTAATGAGTTGGCACCACATTTACATAGTAAGGGTGGAAAGTCACATTTCTAGGCGCGATTTTTAAATCGCGATGGTCATATCGCATTCGCGATTTAAAAATCGCTCCTACAATTATCAATTGCCCATTACCTCGCCAAGCCTTACTGCACGAGCTGGTTGCCAATCTGTATTAAATTGCAATGCGTCCTGCTGAAAAAGCAAGACAACCGTCGAGCCTAGCAAGAATCTTCCCATTTCATCGTTTTGTTTTAAATGGATATTTTGGTCGCTGTAATCCCAAGTGTGAACGTTGGGCTGGCGCGGCGGGTTGATGATGCGGTCTTTAGCCGTGTGCCACACGGTTGCCATACTGCCCACGATGGTGGCGCCAACCAATACAATCACAAAGCTGCCGTGTTGTGCAGAAGAAAATTCGCAAACTACCCGTTCATTTCTTGCAAATAAACCTGGCACACCTTCTGCGGTGGTTGGATTGACTGAAAATAAGTCGCCCGGCACGTAGGTCATACTTTTTAATTTGCCATCGCAAGGCATGTGGATGCGATGGTAATCTTTTGGGCTTAAATACAGGCAGGCAAAGTGGCCATTTTCAAATTGATTTGCCAGCAATTGATTGCCACCAACTAGCGCTGTTGTTGAATAAGTGTGGCCTTTGGCTTGAAAAATCTGGTCTTGTTCAATCTTTCCAA
>JAKQTB010000194.1 GCA_029569495.1 Pseudomonadota bacterium
TAAAGATATCCGCGTAGAAGGCTTGCAACGTACTGAAGCCGGTACGGTATTCACCTATCTACCTGTAAAAGTTGGTGAAACCATGAATGACGAACTTGCCTCGCAGGCAATTAAATCACTCTATGGCACAGGTTTTTTTAAGGATGTAAGAATTGAAGCCGAAGAAGATGTCCTTGTGGTGACCGTTCAAGAACGTTCGTCGATTGCACAAATTGATTTTAGCGGAAATAAGTCATTTCCAACCGATAAAATGAAAGAAGGTCTTAAGCAAATTGGCATTGCGGAAGGCCTGATTTTTGACAAGTCTCAATTGGACCGCGCAGAACAGGAAATTAAGCGCCAGTATTTATCACAAGGTAAATACGGTGCAACGGTAAAAGCCGTAGTTTCACCACTAGAACGGAATCGTGTTGCAGTGCGCTTTGATATTGAAGAGGGCGTAGTTTCAAAAATCAAAAGTATCAATATTGTGGGTAACCAAGCTTTCAGCATGGATGATCTGCGTGCTGAATTCCTGCTTACTACCCCAAACTGGATGAGTTGGTGGAACAAGGACGACCAATACTCTAAACAAAAACTCAATGCCGACTTAGAAACTCTCCGTTCGTTTTATATGAACAAAGGCTATCTGGAGTTCAACATTGATTCAACACAAGTTTCGATTACACCAGATAAAAAAGATATTTATATTACCGTCAATATTACTGAGGGTGAAAAATATACGATTTCTGATGTAAAACTGGCTGGTGAAACTATTGTGCCAGATGAAGAGTTACAGCAATTAGTCGAAATCAAAAAAGGGGATACGTTTAGTCGTGAAAAGGTTACGCAGTCAAGTAAAGCCATCAGCGACCGGTTAAGTAATGATGGTTATGCATTTTCAAACGTAAACCCTGTGCCCGAAATCAACAAAGAAGACCATACTGCAGCATTTACCTTTTTTGTTGACCCTGGCAAGCGCGTTTATGTACGCCGGATTAACATTGCAGGCAATACACGTACGCGTGATGAGGTGGTGCGTCGCGAAGTAAGGCAACTAGAGTCCGCTTGGTATAACGCTGGTAAAATTAATCGCTCTAAAGAGCGTATTGTGCGTACTGATTTTTTCTCAGATGTTAATGTGGAAACACCAGCTGTCCCTGGCACAGCTGATCAAGTGGATTTAAATATCAGCGTTACAGAAAAATCAACGGGTAGTGTGCAGTTTGGTGCAGGGCTTTCAAGCGCAGAAGGCGTGACCTTTGGTATTACAGTCAACCAAAATAATTTCTTGGGCACTGGTAATCGCGTAAGCGCGCAGGTGAACACCGGTAAAGTGAATACTACTTATTCACTTTCATTTACTGATCCTTACTTTACGCCAGATGGCGTGAGTCGTGGTTTTGATATCTATCGGCGTGACGTTGACACTGGTTCATTGAGCGTAGGTTCTTATAGTTCATCCTCTTACGGTGGCGGGGTGCGCTTTGGTATTCCTCTGAACGAGCGGGATGGCTTTAACTTTGGTTTGGCGGCAGATTTCACAAAAGTCGATTTGAATGATCAAAGTCCAATCCAGTATCAAAAATTCTGCGGTAACACTTCAGGCTGTTCAAGTAACTCTATAGTTGCTTCTGCTGGTTGGTACCATGACACGCGTGACAGCATTATGTTTACCAATAATGGCGTATTGCAGAAACTCAGTGGAGAGTTTTCTCTACCTGTACTCGATTTAAATTACTACAAAATTGACTATAAGCATGCATGGTTTAAAAATGTATACAAAGATTTTACATTTATGCTCAATGGCGAAATTGGTTATGCGGATAATTACGGCAGTAAAAACTACCCCTTCTTTAAAAACTTTTTTATGGGTGGCGTAAACTCAGTTCGTGGTTATGACAATGGATCATTAGGTCCCAGAGATTTAGACCCCACAACTAATTCTGATTTTGCGGTCGGCGGAACGAAGCGTTTGCTTGGTAATGCCGAGTTGTTTTTCCCAGTTCCAGGCTTGAAAGACTCTAAACAATTCAGAATGAGTGCTTTCGTGGATGGTGGTAATGTTTGGGGTTCTGAGTCAGGTTATAGCTTGGGTGATTTGCGCTACTCAACCGGCTTAGGCGTTAGTTGGTTGTCACCATTTGGGCCGTTAAAACTTATTTATGCAAGAGCATTGAACAGCGAAAAAGGCGATGATACGCAAAATGTCCAATTTCAGCTTGGTCAGCAGTTTTAAATCATCATTCACATATTGCTAAATCATGACTGATTGAATTAGGAGATTTAAATTGAGTTATCAGATTTTAAAATTCACAAAACGCAAATTAGCGCTTTTGAGCTTAATGTTAGTTTCATTTGGCTTGCAAGCTGCCGACTTAAAGGTCGGTTATGTGCAAGTTGATAAGATCTTGCAAGAAGCACCGCAAACTGCCGAAAGCGGCAAGAAACTTGAAAAAGAATTTGGCCCGCGCTCACAAGAGCTGGATCGCTTAGCAAAACAAATCAAAGAACTTGAAACGGTCCTTGAAAAAGAAGGCGTTACCATTCCTGAAACCGAACGCCGTACTAAGGAGCGTGATGTTCAAAACATCAAAGTGGAATTTCAACGCAAGCAAAGAGAATTAAGAGAAGATATCAACTTACGTAAAAATGAAGAACTAGGCAGTCTGCAAGACCGCATTAATAAAGCTGTACAATCCGTGGCAAAGTCTGAAAATTATGATTTGGTCATGTACAGCGGTGTTGCCTATGCGGCAGATAAAATTGATATCACGGATAAGGTATTGAAATTATTAGGTAAAAAATAAAGTTTTAAAATTAATGTTAATGTGACTATCGAATGACTCAACAATATTCATTGCGTGATATTTCATCACGATTTGGTGGTCAAGTGAGCGGGGATGAGAATATACGCATTTCTCGCGTGTCATCACTCGGTAACGCTAAACAAGGTGACATTTGTTTTATTAACGATGCCAAATATCAAAAAGCACTTGCAGATTGTAAAGCCAGCGCTTTTATTTTGCGCGAAAATGACGCGGCACTAACCTCACAGCCAAAAATAATTGTAGATAATCCCTATACTTATTTTGCTAAAATTTCTTCGCTTTTAAATCCACCTGCTATTTCACATATCGGTATTGATCCAAGCGCTATGGTGAGTAGTAGTGCAACGGTACCAAGCTCTTGCAGTATTGGGCCAATGGTGGTGATTGGTGAGCAAGTCGTCCTTGGTGAAAATGTTATTATTGGTGCAGCTTGTGTGCTTGAAAATGATGTTGTGATTGGTGATAATACAAGGCTAGAACCCAATGTCACGATCAAGCATCATTGCCAACTGGGTGCGCATTGTCATATTTTTTCAGGTGCAGTTATTGGGTCGGATGGGTTTGGTTACGCTGAAGAGGCTGGTGTATGGCTCAAGATTCCGCAGGTGGGGCGTGTCATCATACAAGATAATGTAGATGTTGGTGCGAATACGACGATAGATCGAGGCGCGTTAGATGACACGATCATAGAAGAAGGTGTGAAACTCGACAATCTCATTCAGATTGGGCATAACTGTGTGATAGGAGCGCATACAGTCATCGCTGGCTGCACGGGTATTGCCGGCAGTGCGAAAATTGGCAGGCATTGTAAAATAGGTGGCGCTGCCATGATTTTAGGCCACTTAGTAATTGTGGATGGAGTCACCGTGTCACCCGGCAGTATGATTACACGCTCTTTAATGCAGGCGGATACCTACACTGCGCTCATGCCATTTCAAACGCATAAAGAGTGGTTGAATACCGCCGCGAAACTTCGTCACCTAGATTTACTCACAGATAAAATTAAACAGTTAGAAAAAGACTTAGCTCTGTTAAAATCTAGTTTGTAGCTTATAACTTGATTAACTTTTTTAAGCTATCTAGTAACGAGCTTAAAGATTTTTAATGAACGACTACGTAGTGTAGTCGTTCTCATTGAACCGCGAGAATAATATGACCAACCCGACTGACACAAGCATGAATATTCACGAAATTCTAGACCATTTGCCACATCGCTACCCCTTTGTTTTGATTGATCGTGTGCTGTCTCTTGAACTGGGTAAAGAAATTGTCGCCATTAAAAATGTAACGATTAACGAGCCGTTTTTTCCTGGTCATTTTCCGTATCATCCAGTCATGCCGGGCGTTTTAATTGTTGAAGCCATGGCACAAGCGGCTGCGGTGTTGTCATTTAAAACCATGGATGCAAAACCTAATGATGAGTCCGTCTATTATTTTGCGGGTATTGACAGTGCAAGATTTAAAAAACCAGTGTCACCAGGCGATCAAATTGTGTTGAACGTTAAAATTGACCGCATTCTTAAAGGAATATGGAAATACACTGGTGTTGCGTCTGTAGATAATGAAGTGGTGGCTGAAGCGAGCATGATGTGCATTTTAAAGGCGATAGAAAAGTAATACCAATCAATAATATATAATTATAAATTAAAGTAAATTGTTAAATGTCTGCAAAAATTCACGCCACTGCTATTATTGATAAAAATGCAGAGTTAGACTCCAGCGTTGAGGTGGGTCCGTTTTCGATTATTGGGCCAAACGTTAAAATTGATGCTGGCACGCGCATTGCCGGGCATGTCACTATCAGCGACCACACCATTATTGGCAAGCATAATCAGATTTTTCAATATTCGTCACTGGGTGAAGCGCCGCAGGATAAAAAATACAAGAATGAACCAACCTTACTCGAAATTGGTGATAACAACACCATTCGTGAGTTTTGCACATTTAATCGTGGCACCGTGCAAGACAAAGGCACGACAAAAATTGGCAACGATAATTGGATAATGGCCTACGTGCACTTGGCACATGATTGTGTGATTGGTAATCATACGATTTTTGCTAACAATGCATCGTTAGCTGGTCATGTTGATGTACACGATTACGCCATTTTAGGCGGCTTTACTCTGATTCATCAGTTCTGCAAAATTGGTTCACATGTCATTACGGCTGTGGGCTCGGTGGTGTTTAAAGACATTCCGCCTTATGTAACGGCTGCGGGTTACGATGCTAAACCACATGGTATCAATGCCGAGGGGCTCAAGCGTCGTGGCTTTTCTTCTGAGGCTATCTTAGAAGTCAAACGCGCGTATAAAACGCTGTATCGCAATGGCTTAACCTTAGAAGAGGCGAAGCTTGAGCTTGCAGAAAAACAGAAAAGCTGCCAAGAAATTGGCCTATTGCTCGATTTCTTAAATACATCTACACGCGGCATCGTCCGCTAAAGTCATGGTCATGAAAATTGCGATTGTGGCAGGGGAAGCCTCTGGGGATTTGCTTGGCAGCCATTTAATGGCGGCACTTAAAAAACACCATCCTCACATTGAGTTTATTGGCATTGCCGGCCCTAAAATGATAGGCGAGGGCGCAAAAAGTTTATTTTCAATTGAGCAGCTTTCCGTACGCGGTTATGTAGAAGTGATTAAGCATTTACCTGGCTTATTAAAGCTTCGTCGCGCATTATTTCAACAATTATTAGCAACTAAACCTGATTTGTTTATTGGCGTGGATGCACCAGATTTTAACTTTTGGCTTGAAAAAAAATTAAAAAACAAAGGCATTCCAGCCATTCATTATGTAAGTCCATCCATTTGGGCGTGGCGTAAGGGGCGCATTGGCGGCATAAAAAAAGCCGTTTCGCACATACTGGCACTGTTTCCATTTGAGCCTGCCATTTATCAAAAAGCCGGCATTCCAGTGACCTATGTGGGTCATCCGCTGGCCGATATACTGCCGCTTGTGCCAGATATCATCGGGGCAAGAGAAAACCTTAAATTAAAAACGGCGCAAACCGTTATTGCGATGCTGCCAGGTAGCCGACAAGGTGAAGTGGAACAACATGCTGAATTGTTTATTCAAGCAGCGCATCGCATTAACCAGTCACTCATAGAAGAAGGAAAACACGACACGGTTTTTCTTGTGCCATTGATTACCCGTGAAACACGCGCGATTTTTGAAAAAAAATTGCATCAATTTTTAGTCAGTTTGCCGGAAAACAGCCCAAGTCCACCCATTACGGTAATGGTTGGTCACGCCCATGATGCCATGGAAGCCGCAGATTTAATCATCGTCGCCTCAGGTACTGCGACATTGGAAGCTGCGCTTTTGAAAAAGCCGATGATTATTACTTACCGCATGTCGAATTTGAGCTGGCAAATACTTAAAAGAATGCGCTTGCAGCCTTATGTGGGCTTACCGAACATTTTGGCTGAGCGATTTGTGGTGCCAGAACTATTGCAACAAGACGCGACGCCTGAAAAAATCGCTGAGACTGCACACAAATTATTGAGTGACAAAGCGTTGCAAACTGATATTAAAGAAGAATTTACGCGCATGCACCACCAATTACGCCAAAATACCGCTGAAAAAGCTGCAGAAGCCATCTTAAAGTTCTTATAAATACTTGGCTTAAATCGCGTACAATTTTCCAGCAATCTTTGATTAAATGTACATTAAAAAATCGTATTAAAAGGCAATTTTCAAGCACAACCTTTTTCGATGCTCTGAAAGCCTTATAAATAAAGGCTCGCAGAGGAGATTTTTTCTCTCGTAGAAAAACACCTCGAAAACTCACTTTTTTAACGTGTTGTTGAGAGCACTTAATCATCATATTTTGAATATAAAAATCTCATGCAAATCTCAAAAATAATCTGTGGCGTTGACGAAGCTGGGCGAGGGCCATTGGCCGGAAGCGTTTATGCGGCAGCCGTCATTTTAGATGCGAATCAACCCATTATTGGTTTAGCGGACTCTAAAAAACTCAGCGAGAAAAGGCGCGATGCATTGGCGATTGAGATTAAACAAAAAGCACTAGCTTGGGCAATTGCAAGCTGTACCGCGCAAGAAATTGATGAAATCAACATTTTGCAAGCCAGCTTACTAGCCATGAAACGCGCGATAGAAGATTTACAAGCACAGCTTAAACTGACGACAGAAATGGGTGAAATGTTCGTGCAGGTCGATGGCAATAAATGCCCGAACATCAGCCTGCCGTGCGAGGCGATTGTGAAGGGCGACAGCAAGGTTCAAGCGATTTCTGCCGCAAGTATTTTAGCTAAAACCGCACGCGATGCGGAGTTATACGAGCTAGATAAAATCTACCCGCAATACGGATTTGCCCAACATAAAGGCTACCCAACGGCGGCGCATTTAGCGGCACTGGCGGTACATGGGATTTGTGCGGAGCATCGGTTGAGTTATGCGCCGGTGAGAGCTTTAATTGAAATTTGATGGGATAGGCATTTTATAGAACGCGCGTAA
>JAKQTB010000207.1 GCA_029569495.1 Pseudomonadota bacterium
ATGCTTTTAAAGAGGCAGGGATTGCCACCACGCACAAAACATTGGGTGGTGAAGCCAATTCTGCGCTTGCACAACAAGCCATTGATTTTGTGATTCTTGATGTCGGTTTGCCCGACATGACGGGGTTTGATGTTTGCAAAAAAATTCGTGAAACTTCGCAAGTTCCCATTTTATTTCTCACTGCGCGTAATCATGAGATTGACCGTATTGTTGGCCTAGAAATTGGCGCGGATGACTACGTGACCAAGCCATTTAGCCCGCGTGAAGTGGTGGCGCGAGTAAAGGCTATTTTGCGGCGCAGTGAGCCGCAAGCCAATCATCATAAAAATCACACTTTTATGGTGGATGCACAAGCGAATCGCATTCAGTATCGCGGGCAGTATTTAGAGTTGACGCGTTATGAATTTTTGCTGCTTAAAACCTTAATCAGCCAGCCGCAGCGTGTGTATTCACGTAATCAATTGATGGATATTGTGTGGGCCAACGCTGAAAACACTTTAGAGCGCACGGTGGATGCGCACATTAAAACCCTGCGCGCCAAACTGCGCGAGGTGGACGCGGCCACTGAAGCAATTGTGACGCATCGCGGTATGGGTTATAGCTTGCTGGCATAAGCAATGAAAATCAGTCTGAAGATTTTTCTTGGATATTTTCTATTAGTGGGCTTAGCCGCGTGGTTTGTGCTCAATGTGTTTGTAGATGAAGTCAAGCCCGGCGTGCGCCAAGCCATGGAGGACGCGCTGGTTGATACCGCTAATGTACTTGCAGAACTCGCCACCGATGACATTAAAAACGGCACGATTCAAACGGGCAACTTTGCCCAAAGTTTGGCGCACTATCAAGCGCGTAGCAGGCAGTCTAACCAAAATAATGCGAATATTTGGGGCATCAACAAACAAACGGCTGACTACCGCGTTTATATTACCGATGCCAAAGGAATGGTGATTTATGACTCAGCCAATTTGGCGCTTGGGCAAGATTATTCGCGCTGGAACGATGTTTACCTGACTTTGCGCGGTAAATATGGCGCGCGTTCTAGCCTAGTAGTGCCCAATGATGAAAACAGCGACACGATTATGTATGTGGCCGCGCCCATTAAAGTGGGCCATCAAATTATCGGCTCATTAACAGTAGCCAAGCCCAATCGCGCGCTTTTGCCATTTATTGAGCGCGCACAGCAAAAAATTATTCGCTGGGGTGCGCTATTGCTGGTTTTATCGCTCATCATCGGCACGCTTTTTACTTGGCGTTTTACACGTAAAATCAATCAGTTACGTGATTACGCCATGCGCGTGAGCCAAGGCCAAAAAGCTACACCGCCAACTTCAAGCAATGATGAGCTGACCGAACTGGCGCTGGCCATGCAAACCATGCGCGTTGAATTAGACGGCAAACAGCATGTGCAAGATTCAATTCAGCACTTAACGCACGAACTCAAAAGCCCCATGACGGCCATTCAAGGTGCGCTTGAGCTGATTTCGCCCAATATGCCGGCTGACGCCCAAGCGCATTTTTTAGCGCAAATTAAAGTGCAATCCACCCGCGTGCAAAATATTATTCAAAATATGCTGGGCTTGGCGGCATTGGAACATCAGCAGCAATTAACGCATCTTACGCACATCAACCTTGCCGATTTAATTCGCACGCAAATGGCACATTTGGCTGAAAAATCCACCGCGCGCAATGTGCAGTTTCAGCTCACTGAAGAACATGCAGTCAGCCTACGCGCAGAGGCTTTTTTACTTGGGCAAGCCATTTACAATGTGCTGGATAACGCACTGGATTTTAGCCCCGAAAATTCGCACATTCAAATTCATATCAGCCAGCAGCAACATCAGGCGCATATTCGCATTCAAGACCAAGGCACGGGCATTCCGGATTACGCACTGACTAAAATTTTTGATAAATTTTACTCTTTGCCACGCCCGCAAAACGCGCCCAATGGCGGCCAAAAAAGTACCGGCTTAGGCTTAAACTTTGTGCAAGAAGTGATAAAACTGCACCTTGGCGAAATTCATATTGAAAATAATAGCGCCTCACAAGGTGTAACGGTTTCAATTTTATTACCGTTAAACATTTAATATGTGAACTTTTGCATGCAAATTCAGTGCAAATAACATATCAAGTTTTAGCATTCAAAAAAACGCGTTTTTTAGCCAAATTTAACCCCAACCTTTTTCGATGCTCTGCGAGCCTTATAAACAAAGGCTTGCAGAGCATTATTTTTTTCTCGTAGTTAAAATGTGTATTTTAAGCATTGCAATACGCACTTAAAAAAGCGTTAAATTTGTAACTTTTTTTAAAACTTCACACTCACTTCACACAACCGCATCAACACTTCATCCAGCCTGATTATTCTGCACATTCCACATTGTTTTTAATAGGAGTGAGTCATGAATCGGGCATTTATTTTTAAAGTCATCGGCATATTTTTGCTGACCATTGTCATGTCATGGGCGGTGATGTATATCAATTCGTTGATTAAAGAGCGGCAATATCGGCAAGAAGAAGTTAAACAGCAAATTGCCAGCAGTTCGGCTGGTGCGCAAACCATTATCGGGCCGGTGTTGGCGATTCCGTACATTGAAGAATATGAAGAAACAATTACCGAGAATAAAATCAAGAAAGTTGAAAAACGTAAGGCGGAATATGTGGTCTACGCATTGCCGGAAGACCTGCAACTCAGCGGCGGCTTTACCAATGAATACAAAAAGTTAGGCATTTACAAAGCCTTAATGTATCAGTTGGGCGGCAAAGTGAAAGGCACGTTTAATTTAGGCGCTGATTTTAAAATCACGCCGCAGCATACTGGCGCAAAAATTACTATGTTACCTGCCTATGTGAGTATGGGCATTAGCGACACGCGCGGCATCAACGGCAAGCCAGCGCTAACGCTGAATCATGAAGTTTATGCGTTTGCGCAGGGCACAAAGTTGCCGGTGTTGGGCAATGGTATTCATGCAGAATTAGGTAAATTAGATGTTGTAGCAAGCAAAAGGCTTAACTTTGAATTTCAACTTAACCTGCGCGGTATGGAGAATTTTAACTTCACACCAATAGCAGATGACAACAAAATCGCGTTGCAATCCAGCTGGCAACACCCGCATTTTAACGGCAGCTTTTTGCCTACGCATCACATTACCCCAGCCGGTTTTGAGGCAAAATGGGCGGTGTCATCGCTTTCAAGCAGCAACCAAACAAAATTATTGAATATGCTTGAGCAACGTTGGAATGAGAATTCTGCAGCAAGCGCGGCAGCCACGGCATCACGCGACAGTGCCTACCCAGCCGCTGCCCAAACCGCATATCACAACAGCAATTTAGAGTCGCTTGCCATCGGCTTTGTAGAACCCATTAACGTCTATAGCCAATCAGACCGCGCCACAAAATATGGTCTATTATTCATAGGCTTAACTTTTGCTGGCTTCTTTATTTATGAAATTTTAAAGCAATTGC
>JAKQTB010000208.1 GCA_029569495.1 Pseudomonadota bacterium
GCACTAAAACAATTTTACCCCCACCTTCAAATTCAATTTTGCTGTATCTATCGAGCGATTTGGTCTCACTAAACAATTCGCCTCGTTGACCATCACTAATCTTCCGACTTGGGAATACGCAACATGCGCTAACCATCATTAACGCCAATGCCAAGACTACAATAAATCGCATGCCTTTTTTCATTTTCGCCTCCGAAATAATACTATCTCATTATTAAGTATAGGATGATTCTATCGTCTAAAGTTTAAGATTTTGAAAAATTCGCTTTACATTCTCCGCTAAAAAAACCGACCCATAAAGGGTCGGTGATGTCGCACTTATGCAGTTTCCTTACTTGACCACCAACGGCCTGAATTTATAGCCATAGGCAATAATGCCACGTTCGTTGCCAACATTGCGGATTTTGCGGGTGACCATCTCAACCGGCATGCCGATATGCACGGGCTCATCACCGATATCAGTTAACTGCGCGGTGACCATTGGGCCCTCTTTGAGTTGCACCAACGCTACCATGTAAGGCGCCTGTTCTTCAAATCCGGCAGGCGCGTTTTTAATGTCGGTAAAAGAATAGACTTCACCTAAACCACTGAAAGTGAAAGGTGTTTTGGCTTCACCACCACATGCCGGACAAACATCCCGTGGCGGAAATATTTTGACATCGCAATGCGGACAAACTTCGCCCTGCAAAGCGTAACGTTGTTTTTTCAATCTCCAATAGCGTGGAACTTCCATAAAATCTCCTTGTACAGCTTCAAGTTTAGAGCATTGAAACTATCAAGAACTATCAATCTTGTTGTTTTTAGGTCAATTTTGGAGCTTTTTGGGTTTATTTAAGGTGTTTTATAACAAAACAGGCCGTTTTTCATCATTCACCTTGAAAACAGGCAATATTCGGTAATCAAAAATCACTGATCGCGAACTATTACAAATAACTTCTAAATATGAACTCGGAATAAGAAAACTAAAACACAATCACGCCAAGCGCGTAACCAAGAGCATCCATGCGCTTCAAGGCAAGGCGTTGCAAGCTGCTTTCCTGTGGATAATCCGCCTTGCGACGGCGTCGCCCACCGAATATGCGCTCCAGCGCCTGGGTCTTGTCATCCACAACAGAGACCACGTCCCACATTTCGGCAAACTGCAAGATTTTGCTTTCGGCTGGTAAAATCTTATTTAAGCCTGGATACAAAAGCCAGGTATAGGTGATGAAGGCTTTAAAATCCTGCGATGGCAGATAATGCTTAAAAAAATCCCGTGCCTGCACAAACGTTGCCCGCAAAGTCTCTGGTCGTAAATCCGCGCTGTGCTGAATATGCGTGTTCAAAACAGGCGTTCCGGGTGGCAAGCGCAACTTTTGCGCCTCAGTGAAGCGCATAAAATCCTTTCCGATGCCTTCTTTGTCCAGATAAAGCATTTCAAAGGGCTGAAACTGCAAAGAACCTATCTTAAAAAGCTTGAAACCCATCAAATGGCGCAACCACCGCGCGTCATTTTTTGACAGGCCTACTTTTCCAGTTTTTTCGAAATAAAGTCGCGCGCGCAAGCGGATATCGTCGATGCTGTCCAGCCACACCTGCCTGGGAATGTTAGCATACACAAAGCGTTGGCGCAGACCCGGTAATAGCGCGCAAATCATTGCCAAGCGGGTGAAAGGCTTGCGCTGCATGATATCAAACGCCCCCGATTCGTCCTTATGTTTCTCATCATAAGCCCGTGCGATGAGGCTTATCATATCTTTCCGCCGGGCGATATAAGCCAGCAAACTGGTGTTTAGCTCATCGGATAAAGCCAAATCAGCCATGCTTTGCTCAAGCTCTGCATGGCTGAAAGACCTAAAAAGATGAGCGTCAGCAGTCAGGGACATTTAATCCTTTTGCTTTTGAATGCGGAAAATACCCAAGCCAAACATAATCAGCGCCCAAACCAAAATAATCACCACACTCACCCACGGGTTGACCACTTTACCGAGCATTTCAATATCAATGCCAAAATAGACCCTAAATGCTGGCAAATCGAATTGACTGGGAAGGTTCATTCCCTTTAGCATATCGTGCAAATAATGTTGGCGCATGAGTCCAACTGCATGTCCGGTTGGCAACCACGACATCAGGGTCTGCACAGTTTTGCCCAACGCGCCATAAGGAATATAAGCTCCAGCAAAGAAACCGATTAAGGTGAGCATAATGCTGC
>JAKQTB010000073.1 GCA_029569495.1 Pseudomonadota bacterium
TTTAGTGATGGTAAAGTGGTGATTGTGCCAGGCGGTGGTTTGTTTGCCAATGCTGTACGTGAAGCGCAGCAGATTACCAACATGAGCGATGCGTTAGCCCACCAGTTGGCCTTGTTAGCGATGGATCAGTATGGCTTGTTGCTGACAGGGCTTAACCCAGCGCTGGTGACAGCGCGCAGTGAATTGGAAATTTCAGAGCGTGGCTGGCAGCATCGTGCCATTGTCTGGCTGCCCAGTAAAATGGTACTGGCAGATGACACGATTCCCAAAAACTGGGAAATCACGTCTGACAGCCTCAGTGCGTGGCTCGCCAATAAACTCGGTGCCGAGCAATTGATACTGGTGAAATCCAAACCATTGTTGGCCTACCAAACCAATGCACCCACGCGCTTGCAACATTTGGTGGACGATGAACTCATTGATAAGCAATTTATCAACTATATTCACGGCCAAAGTTACCAAACTTGGGTGGTTAATAAAGCAGATTATGCAATCTTTGCACAAGGCGTCAATGTCGACGCATTGCAAGCTAAAGGCCTGCAACTCAGCACGTCTGTAGTTTGATAGGAGAATGGAATGACAAAAATTAAAGCTTACACGGATGATGAAGTTCAACAGAAATTAGCCAAAGAATTACCACATTGGTTTTTAGAAAACGGCTGGATTCGCCGTAAATATAAAACCAGCGGCTGGAAAGCCACACTCATGGTGGTAAACACGATTGGCCATTTGGCTGAAGCGGCCTGGCATCACCCCGATTTAACGGTGTCATATGCGTTTGTGATTGTTAAACTCTGCACGCATGACGCGAAAGGCATTACCGATAAAGACTTTGAGTTGGCGCACAAAATTGAGCAGGTCATCGGCTGGCAGCCAGCGCTTGAAGGTGGGGTACTCACAGGTACGCCCAATGATGATGTGCGTTTTAAATATATAAAATACGATGAAGTTTAGGGTGTAATCGTCACGTTTTTTTAGGTGTGACTTTTTTGCGTTAAAAACCATCAAAACAGGTGTTTTTAACACTCAACCTTTTTCGATGCCCTGAGAGCCTTATCAATAAAGGCTTTCAGGGCATTATTTTTTTTCTCGGGGGATTTTAGCGCAGTTTAATTGAATAAAACAGGATTTGAAAACACCTAAAAACTAAACCTGCATGGGTTTTTCAAACTTACCGAAGTGCAGCATGATGGTAGGTAGAATCAGCAAGTTTAATATGGTAGAAGTGACCAAGCCGCCAACAATAATGGTGGCCATCGGCCCTTCAATTTCGCGACCTGGCTGGCCGCTACCCATGGCGAGTGGCAACAAACCGAGCGCGGTAACAAGCGCTGTCATTAAAATGGAGGGCAGGCGCTCAGAAGCGCCACGTATGCAGGTTTCTAAGCCCCAAACACAATGTTCTTCATCAACCAAATGCTGATAATGGGACACCATCATAATCGAGTTGCGCAGCGTAATGCCGAACAGCGTGACAAACCCAACCAATGAGCCAAGCGAAATCCAGCCACCGGTAAACATGGCGGCAATCACCCCGCCAATTAAGGCAAAGGGCAGGTTGGCAAACGTCAGCAGCAAATTGCGCAGGCGGCCAAAGGCAATGTAGAGCATCAAGAAAATTCCCACACCGGCTAACAGCGAATGCACAATGAGGTCTTCACGCGATTGTGCGTTGGCTTCAGCTTCGCCCGTGTAAGTCACAAAGTTGCCCGGCGTGAGTTTTGCCTCTTTATTGATTCGTTTTTTTAATTCATCGGCAAAACTTGTCACGCTGCGGTCTTGAATGTTGCAGGTGACGGTTTGGATGCGTTTGGCGCCCGCATGCAAGATTTTTGAGCGGCCATTTTCTTGTGTGATATTGGCAACTTCTTTCAGGAGTATCATTTTTCCATCAGGATTTTTAAGTGGTAATAAGCCAATTTCACGCAAATCATCCCGCACATTGTGTGTAAACATCACATTAACGCTGGTGACTTGGTTACCTTGGTAAATTTGCGTTGCCTGCACGCCCTCGTAGGCGGCCTGTATGTTTTCGAGTACATCAAGCGATTGCAAACCATACATGGCCAAGCGTTCTGGCCTGAGCCGAATGGTGAGCTCTGGGGTGCCAGGCGGTGATTGAATTTGAATGTCTGCGGCACCTGAAATGCTGCTTAATAGCTCGGCTACTTCGCGTGCATCGCGATCAAGCGCATCTAAATCTTGGCCATGAATGTTAATCACCATGGCGGCGGTGTAACCTGAAATGGTTTCTTCAATACGTTCGGTTAAGAACGTGTTGATGGCAAAATTTACACCGATAAAGCCAATTTCTGCAATGCCATCGCCATCTTCATCTTCGACCTCACCCGCGAGTTCCTCACGAATACGATTCAGAATGTAGCGTTGCTCAGGGCCTGAGGCATTCCCCAGCTCAATTTCAAACTCGCTGTAATGCGTACCAAAAGTGTCTGCCGCATTTGGCGCGCGGCCTACCCACTGCGTGACAGATTTCACACCTTTAATATTTTCAATCACCTTAGAAACGCGTTTGCCGATGCGTAAAGATTCCTGTGCTGACGTGCCGGGGACCGCCGTCATGTGCATAATGTAGTGGCCTTCATGCAGGCTGGGGATAAATTGGCTTTTGAACAAAGGCAATATGCCAAGGCCAAGCGCTATGATCATCGTACTCACGCTCAATATCATGATGTGGCGTTTTTCAATTTGTTTTAAAAGTCGCTCGTAACGTACTTTCAGCCAGGCAATGAGTGGCGGGTCACCACTTTCTAATTTTCCGTGTGTAAATAACAAATAGCAAAGGGCAGGGGTTAAGGTGAGGGCTACCACTAAAGAGGCCACGATTGCGCTGATATAGGCATAGCCGAGTGGCGCAAAAAGTTTACCAGCAACGCCTGATAACGTGAGCAATGGCAGAAACACAAGCACCACAATAATGGTGGCATAGACCACAGAGCTACGCACTTCCATTGATGCATTAAAAACAACTTGGTGAGCAGGCAAGGGATTAGTCAGTAAGCGGTTTTCACGTAGCCGTCTGAAAATGTTTTCTGTGTCTATAATGGCATCGTCAACCACTTCACCCAGCGCAATCGCCAAGCCGCCTAGCACCATGATGTTAAGCCCAATGCCGTAATAACTCAGCACAATCGTGCCTGCCAGCAATGAAAGTGGAATGGCCGTGGCAGAGATAAATGCGGTACGTGCATTAAATAAAAATAAAAACAAAATGGCGATGACCAGCACAGAGCCGATTAAAATGTCTGTTTTAACGCCGTCAATGGCCGTTTCAATAAAATTTGCTGGGCGGAATAGCTCAGGGTAAAACGTAATCTGCTGTGCTTTTAACTCGGGTTCGAGTTCTTGCATGGCTTTTTCAACCGCTTCAGTCACGGCTTTGGTATTGGCCCCCAATTGGCCTTGTACTGAAAAATACACCCCTTCCTTGCCATTGATGGCCGCCGCACTGATAGAGGGAGCTGCACCGACCACAACTTCACCAATATCACTTAAACGCACGGTTTTACCTTGGCGATGTAAAATTGGCATCATGGCCAATTCGTTTGCGTTTCTGGCCTGACCTTCTGTGTTAATTAAAATGCGCTGATTGTTATTTTCAATATATCCTGCACCGCGCACGCCAGTAACGCGCGCAGTGACAGCCAAGACTTCTTGAATTGATAAGTTGTACTGAATGAGTTTTTTAGGGTCCACTAGAATTTGGAACTGGCGCACGTCACCGCCCAAAACATTTACATCTGCCACACCCGGCACTGCCATAATATGTGGGCGTATCGTCCAGTCCACCAAGGTGCGTAGTTCCATCAAGCTACGTTTATCTGAAGTAATGCCCATGCCTAGCACCGAACTGGCGCTAGAAGTCAGCGGCGTGATATTAGGTACAATATTTTTAGGTAATTGATTGCTAAGAGTTGCTAAGCGTTCAGCAACGACTTGACGATTTTTATAAATATCGGTGTTTTCATTAAAAATGATCGTGATGATGGATAAACCGGGAATCGATTGTGAGCGCATCGACTCAACGCCAACCGTACCGGAAATCGTATTTTCAATCGGTTGTGTTACCAGTTGCTCAACTAAGCTTGACGACAAACCAGGTGATTCAGTTTGAATAACGACTTGCGTGGGCGAAAATTCTGGAAACACATCCAGATTTGCGCGAGATAAGTTATACAAACCATAGACCACCAACAGGCATGCCAAGCCAATGACGACACCGTGAAAGCGTATTGAAAATCGAACCAACGCGGACATCATGGCAACGTCAGCCTTTGTGTGCTAATGATCATTACACTTTGTAGCGCGACGATAAAACGATGCGTTGCTACGTGCGTATTCATTGTAACGAAGTATAAATTTAACAATCTAATCCTCGTTTTCGTTTTGAATTTGGTATTTTAATTCTTCAGACAGCAATAACTGTGCACCACTGACAACGACTTCATCATTTTCTGCTACCTCTGCGGTGTTATACCAGCCACTAATCGCTTCACTTTCAATTTCAATGTCAGTGTTAATCAATCGGCGAACAAATTTTTCTGTCCCTGTTTTTTGATATACCCAAGCCTGGTTTGCGTACCAAACCACGGCTTGATGCGGAACAATCACGCCGGTCGTTACTTTGTCTTGTTTTTCCAGCCTTGCTGAAACACGCATGTTGGTTCTTAAGTTACCAGCAGGCGCGTGGTAATAATAAGTTTTACCTTGGACTGTGCTATCAGAAAGTGCTGCTTCAGAAATAAACTTTGCCTGTATGAATTGACTGACCGCCCCCATCGGTGTGATGTTCAGCATGGTGTTTTTATCAGGCACCACATCAAATGGCAGGGTCACTTTCAGTAGCACATCACGGTGTTGCAATAGGCCCTGAAATGTATTATTTGGCGTGTTTTGTGTAGCCCAGTTAGCCAGAGTTGAACCCCAAAGTTGCCGAATATTATCGCGTATGCCATTGGCTGACGTGCTGGAAGCGCCTAATTTTGCTTTTTCACTATTGAGCAGGGCTTCCGCTTCTTGCACCACACGGTCAGAAACGTTTTTATCGTCTTGGTTGAGCAGCTTTAAGCGTTGCAGCTTCTGTTCAGCACTCGCAATATTGCTACGAATCACATTGCCATCAGCAAGTGCTGCAAAATAGCGGGTACGAAGCTCAACTAAGCTGTCGATGGATTCCACAGTGCCAAACGCCGCCGATGAAGCTTGATGCGTGGTTGCCTGTAACCGTGTGAATTGCAAACCACTCTGTTTTTGCAGTGCTACCGGCAGCACTAGGGTTGCGACACCGGCGTCATTACTATCGTGCTCGGCCACTAGTGAGCGAGTTTCAACTTCTTCATCTAGTTCTGCACCAAGCTCTTCGTATTCATCTTTACCGTAAAACACCAATAGCCAAAAAAGTACAATAATTAAAAATGCTTGTATGCCGATAATCATCATTGCTTTACGGCTCATAGTTCACCCCGATACTGATTAAACAAACTTTGTGTTGCGATTGGTTTTTGCATGGCGTTTTCAAATTGGTCTAGTGCCTGATTGCGTTTATAGCGGGACAATGCAACCGCTTTCTCAGCCCCAACATTCTCTAATTCGGCATACGTAATGGCGAGCCGATCAATTTCACCCGCAGAAAATTGCCGTGCTATACGTTGTGTGTTTGCCTGCTGTTGCATTAATAATCGTTGCTGATCTTGTAGTTCAGCATTCGCTTGCGTGAGTTGCGCATGGGCCGTAGCGGCATCTTGAATCACTTTTGTTTGCAATGCTTCAAATTGTGCAGCTTCTACTTCTCGTAGTTGGCTAGCTGAGGCAATATTGGTTGTATTTTTATTAAGCAGTTTCAGTAAACTTGAAATGCCTAATGACCACACGTTGTCACCAAATTCATAAGTGTAACCAGGGCTAATGACAAGGTCAGGGTATTGGTTGGCAATCTCTAGCTTTAACTTAGCCTCAGCCACCGCATATCGTTCAAGCGCCATGCGGATGTCAATGCGGTTGAGCAGGGCAGTTGCCTGAATTTCATCAGTTGGGATTGCGCTCAATTGACGATGGTCATCCATCGGTGCCAACATCATTTTGTTGACTTGTGCTAACGGAAGCCCTAAATGGCTGGCGAGTTGTGATTGTAAAACCAGTTGCGCTTGCTGCGCACTTAGCAATGCATTTGCACTGGTTTGCAGTTGTAGTGTTGCATTGCTTAGTTCGATATTAGAGGCTTCGCCCAAACTGAGTCGTTTTTGGTAGAGACCCACAATTGCTTCGCGCAGCGCTTTTTCTTGCGTTAACACCGTGCGTTGTTGTTGATTATATTGAAGACTTGACAGCGTTTGTGCGAGCTGGTGACGTAATTGCCAGGCAGTTTGTGCAATTTCAAGTTTGGCAATTTGCGATAAATGCTGCGCCTGTTCAATATGCACCTGACGTTTATTGGCGACTTCTATCGGAATATCTATACCCAAGCCGAGCGCAAAAGGTTTTTTTTCTGGGTCTGGGTCATCGCTATGCGCCAAATGGCTGCTTAAAGTAGGGAGCGGCTTTTGTGCTGCAACTTTTTCTGCAAGCTGCGCTGTGCGCCATTGTGCTCGGGCAACCTCTAAACTGGGATGAAAAAACAATGCGCAATAGGTTAAGTCTTCTAAATGCCAAAGCTTAATCGGCAAGCGCTCAGCCGCATAACCTTGCGCGATTAAAAACTGTTGAAACTGACTGTCTTCAAATGATTTGCTGTCAAATCTTGCTGCATTTTGTGCAGTATCAATCGGCTTAGGTGCATATTCCTGAAAACTACAGCCGATAAACTGCACCGATAAAACAGCAGCGATGACTAAGCGTAGGCTTTTGTACGCCAGTGGGATTGCCTGAGTTGTGTGTTGACGTAGCATCATCTTAAATTCTAGGTAGTTTTGATGAAGCAAGAATTGCGCTAAATTCCTGTTACGTGGGTGAAGCTTATTAAATCACATTAATCAACAATTTCAGCATGCACTGAACTTAAAGCATCTTGTAAAGTTTCCTCACTTAACTTATTGATTGTAGTCGCTAATAAGTCAGCAGCTTCTACCGTTGAAATGGGTAAATCATGGCTATCCATTTCAGCAATCAGGCCAGCTGCCGCGCCCGTGACTCGCAGCAATGACTGGCGCTCAAGCATCAGCAACTCTAATTCTTTGCGCAGTAGGTTAATTTCATTTTCATTGATACTATTTGGCATAATATTGACTTCACTCATGTTAATGACATACTCAAGCGCCATTCTCGCACAATCTTGGCTTCATCTGCCAGCTAAATCAGTGCAATCTGCCAGCGTTTATCAGGCGCTCTGAAAAAAGTATCGTGTTTTTATATTTTTTACTATTCTCATCATGCTGACTTGATATACAATGGCGACTTCGTTGAAACAGGCTGATTTGCCCTCAACAACCTGCGAAAGTGGCGGAATTGGTAGACGCACTGGATTTAGGTTCCAGCGCCGCAAGGCGTGAGAGTTCGAGTCTCTCCTTTCGCACCATATTTAAATAATCATTTAAAAGTATTGGCAATTTTTATATAGGCTTCCGCTATGGAAGCCTTTTTGTTTTGTGCTAAATAAAATTATAGTTTACCACTATTACTTACTGTAAACCTTTGGCGCTGCTCTGTTAGCCTTTATTTATAAGGCTCGCAGGGCAGTGTTTTTCTCTCGAGCTTTTTAATATCAGTTATTTTTTATAATTACTATTATTCTAATGGCACTTAACGCACAGTTTCAGTGCGAATTTACAGTAAATGCCCCAAAAATTAGCACGCTATTTTGTTGTATTTATGTTGAATTGTTGCGTTTTTGTGAATAAGTGGTTGCGCCTTGTTTGCAATTAATTCAATATCATTTCCATAGAAATTTACATTTTTATTCATCTTTACAAGGAAATAATATGACTAGTTTTAGAAATAGCACTAAACACCAAGTACTTAATGCGTTATTTGCAGTGCCAATGATATTTAGTTGCGCATACGCAATGGCTGATGAAGCTGCTGCTGCACCTGCTGCTGAGGCAGCGCC
>JAKQTB010000009.1 GCA_029569495.1 Pseudomonadota bacterium
TTGCTGGTGAAGATGTTCACCACCGCAGGCGCTGCTTTTTGCACAGCATCGCGGTAAGAACCCGCTGTAGTTGCATGCGGTTGCGGTTCAACTTGTTTGACGACAACTTCATTCTTTTTCAATGCAGAAGCGTCAAACAGACTCACCAATAAGTCAGGAAAAAACATTCGCAATACAAACGCCAGCCCTAAACAAACCGTCACGGTTTGTGCGAAGGTGAGCCATAAATTTTTAGAGAGAGAATGATTCATCGATATAATTGTCGTTTGCTTAAGGGTTACGTGTTGTCTGTCAACAATATGAGGCAGAGTCCCCTGAAAATCAATATGGAAACTTCAAAAAGGTCGTAAAAAATGGTAAAAATGAGCGAGTTAACGCATTATACCCAACAACTCTTGCAGGTTGAGCGTTTTAAAGATTATTGCCCTAACGGCCTGCAGGTTGAAGGTAAGGCGGAAGTGCGTAAAATTATCTCTGGTGTGACGGCAAGCATGGCTTTGCTCGAAGCTGCGCATCAGGCTCATGCTGATTTAGTCCTTGTGCATCATGGTTATTTTTGGCGCGGTGAGGATGCTCGCGTGGTGGGCATTAAGCGCAATCGGCTGGCTTTTTTGCTGCAGCACGACATCAATCTGTTGACTTACCATTTGCCGTTAGATGCACATCCTGAACTAGGCAATAACGTGCAGCTAGGCCGGGTTTTAGGGTTTCCGTTAACGGGTTTTGCAGGCGAAACCAATATGATTGCTCATGCTACATTAACGCACACGACAACCCTGCGGGCGTTATCGGCGCATATTGAAAGTACACTGCAGCGCGCACCGTTGGTGATTGGCGACCCGGAAAAATTGGTGCAAAAAGTGGCTTGGTGTACAGGCGCGGCACAAGGTTATATTGAAGACGCCATCGCGCTAGGTGTGGATGCGTTTATCAGTGGTGAGATTTCTGAACAAACCACTCATCAAGCGCTAGAATCAGGCGTGTCTTATATATCAGCGGGGCATCATGTAACAGAACGTTATGGCGTTCAAGCGCTTGGTCAACACTTGGCTGATAAGTTTGGCATCACGCATGAATTTATTGATATTGGAAACCCCGTTTAATTGTTTTATATCAAACACTTATTAAATATAACTTTAATTATGTGTTAGGAAAATGTATAATGCTCAAAGTTTTAATTGAGTAAGTAATTTGCAGTCAACCTTTTTAGTTTTAAAAATCTCTTAAACACCATTAAGTTAGCCTCAAAAGGGCGGAATTGGGAATCTAATGTCAGCCAATCAAATTGACAAAAACCTAAAGCAGGATGTAGATGAGCGTAGCGCCGTGGATCAAGAAAAAAGAAAATTCTTGATTGCAACTTCTGCCGTTGGTGCGGCTGGTGCTGCAGTGGTAGCAGTGCCTTTCGTCGCCAGCATGACCCCCAGTGAGCGAGCCAAAGCCGCTGGCGCGCCAGTTGAGGTGGATGTGAGTAAAATTGCCCCAGGTGAAATGATGGTTTCAGAATACCGTGGGCAGCCACTTTGGGTGATTCATCGTACTGATGAGCAAATTGCCAAGCTCAGTAATCATAATGCGCAACTCACAGATCCGGATTTGGAGGTGCCGCAGCAGCCGGAATACTGCAAAAATAAAGAACGTGCAATTAACCCTAAATATGCGGTGATGCTGGGTACCTGTACACACTTAGGTTGCTCACCTGCGCAAGACTTTTTGACAACCGCAGATTGGGATGGCGGTTTCATTTGTGCGTGCCACGGTTCAAAATTTGACTTGGCTGGCCGTGTCTTTAAGGGGTCGCCTGCACCTACCAATTTAGTGATACCAAAACACCAATACCTCACTGAAACAACCTTGCTGGTGGGTGAAGATAAGGAGTCTGCATAATGAGTTTATTCACTAAAAAAGCGGACGAGTTGTTAGGTTGGGTGGATGCGCGCTTTCCGTTGACCAGCAATATTAAAGCGCACCTAACAGAATATTACGCGCCAAAAAACTTTAATTTTTGGTACTTTTTCGGCTCATTAGCGCTGTTGGTGCTGGTGCTGCAAATTGTCACAGGCATCTTTTTAACGATGCACTATAAGCCAGAAGCGCTCATGGCCTTTGCTTCAGTTGAATACATTATGCGCGATGTGCCGTGGGGTTGGCTCATTCGTTATATGCACTCAACGGGCGCGTCACTATTTTTTGTGGTGATTTA
>JAKQTB010000082.1 GCA_029569495.1 Pseudomonadota bacterium
TCGTTGACTAAAATTGAGCCCACTACGAGAATAAATGCAATCGACAGTAGCGTAATCAACAAATTTAGACGAAATTTTAAGCTCATACTTCTATTAACTCGCAGTGATGTGGTGTTGTCATGACAATGCAACATGTGTAGAGTTTAGCAAGTTTAACAAAAACGCAATATAGTGTTATTCATTAGTTGAAACCCCAATAGACGAGAGCCCAATGAAAACAGACTTTATTTTCGATGCCGCGCAGGCCATTCAGCGCACCATTTTAGCCAATGAGCATACGCTTGAATCCCTCGACCGCGAAATCGGTGATGGTGACCACTACATCAACATGAAACGCGGTGCAACGACTGTTGTGGACATGCAAGCTGAATTAGTCACCCTTAGTCCAGAAGCAGCACTTAATAAAATTGGTTTAAAACTTTTGAGTACGATAGGCGGTGCTTCTGGGCCACTACTCGCGAGCTTTTTTATGTGCATGAGTAAAACCCTGAAAGAACATGGCGACGACTCGCTGCCAAAAATCGCAGCAGCTTTTGCAGCAGGCGTGCAGGCGATTATTCAGCGCGGCAAGGCAAATCTTGGTGAAAAAACCATGCTTGATGTACTCATTCCTGTTGCAACACAATTTGAATCACTCGCAGCCCTAGGCCATGATGCAAAATTGATTGCAAGTGCGCTCACCAAAACAGCTGAAACCGGCATGCTCAGCACTCAAGACCTGATTGCGACCAAAGGCCGCGCGGCAGGCTTAGGTGAACGCGCGATTGGTCACATTGACCCAGGCGCAAAAAGCTGCCAACTGATGATAGAAGCCGTTTGCCAACTGGTTTAAGAACGCACAATCAAGAAAGTACAATCACGATGAAAAAATTTATTAATAAAGTCGATGACATTTTAGTTGAAAGCCTTTCTGGTTTTGCCACAGCGCATGCCGACTTAGTCGCACTCAACTTAAACCCCAATTTTTTAACACGTAAAAATAAGGCTCACAATAAAGTTGCCATTATTTCTGGCGGCGGCTCAGGCCACGAGCCGTTGCACGCAGGCTATATTGGTGTTGGCATGCTCGACGCTGCCTGCCCCGGCCACGTATTCACCTCGCCCACGCCCGACCAAATGCTAGAAGCGGCAACCGCCGTGCATGCTGACAAAGGTATTTTATTGATTGTTAAAAACTACGCGGGCGACGTGATGAATTTTGAAATGGCGGCGGAAATGCTGCCTTTTGAAAACGCCACCGTACTCACCAGTGACGATTGCGCAGTCATTAACAGCACGTATACCACCGGGCGCCGCGGTGTGGCCGGCACCGTGATTGTAGAAAAATGTGTGGGCAGTCTTGCCGAAACTGGCGCGGACTTAGCCGCCTGCAAAGCCTTAGGCGATAAAGTCAACACACGCACGGCAAGTATTGGCGTGGCTTTAACAAGTTGCACCGTGCCAGCGGCGGGCCGCCCGACCTTTGACTTAAATGAAACTGATCTGGAAATGGGCGTGGGGATTCATGGTGAACCGGGGCGCAGACGTGAAGCTTTGCGCGAAGCGGATGCCATTGTCGCCGACTGTGTGGAGGCGATTCTAGCGGACTTCCAAACCAAAAACATTGCCACCTCACAAACTGAGGCGTTGCTATTGGTGAACGGCTTTGGCGCAACACCGTTAATGGAGCTCTATCTGCTCTACAACACCGCCGCACAATTATTCACACAGCACGGCATTCAAATCGTGCGTTCTTTAGTAGGCAACTACACTACCGCGCTCGACATGGCAGGCGCATCCATCACCTTGTGCTTGTTGGATGATGAAATTAAACAACATTGGGACAGCCCAGTACACACGCCAGCACTCAGGTGGAAAATGTAGCCAATCAGGCTATTAGATGTGGTCAATTTTTAAGCTACAATGCAGCTCTTACTCATTGCCTATGAATCATTTCACATCAAAAAGTAAACTAAGTTAACCTAGCACTTAAATGAACAGCACTTAAATGAACAGTACTTAAATGAGCAACACTTTGACAACCGCAGAAACCAATACGTTATTAAGCAAACTTGTTGCGCTCACCCATGGCGGTGATGAGGTTTCGCTTGAAATGAAGCTATTAGGCTTGCTGTCTGACTTTGTTGGGCCGATAAATAACCATGAAAACGCTGTTGCCATTTACCACCTGATTCACCTTGAAAAACAACGGTTTTCCAGACACACGCAACAGCAGCACGAAACCAACATTCAACTAACCAAAGCGCACCAGCAGGCTGTTATGCACTGCTTTACTGAAGGTGTGGTCGGCCTCTACCAACCGGCTAACGCGCCGCACTTAAAGCTATACCCAATAAAAGATTTTGCAGAAAAAGTCGTTTCGGTGGTTGAAATTACCATGCCAAATCAAGAGGCTGGCAGTGTAGATGCAAAAGCCGACACCGCCATCGGCATGATGCTGGAAATTTATCAAAACTTTACCAAACTCATGAATGACAATGAGTGCGACACTCTCACCGGCTTACTTAATCGCAAAACATTCGATAGCAAAATCAATAAAATCATCACGCAAATGCGTACCGTGGCCAAGCGCAAAGAAGATAAATCAGCGCAGTTTTATTATTTGGCAATTTTTGACATTGACCACTTTAAACGGGTAAATGATAACTTTGGCCATTTAATTGGTGACGAAGTACTACTCATGTTCTCGCAACTTATGAAGCAATCTTTTCGCGATTCTGACCCTCTATTTCGATTTGGCGGTGAAGAGTTTGTGGGCGTTTTTGGCTGTAACCACGTCAATGATATCAACACCATTTTGGAGCGCTTTAGAAACAAAATGGCGCAGTTTGTTTTTCCGCAAGTCGGCAAAGTGACAGTGAGCGCGGGTTACACCGAAATTCAAGATTTTGACAATTCCAGCCAATTGATTGACCGTGCAGACTCTGCCCTCTATTTTGCAAAAAATCATGGCCGTAATCAGGTGGCTTGTTACGAACACCTCGTGGCCACAGGTGAACTGCAAGTGAACAAAAAAGAAGGCGATATTGAGCTATTTTAACGCTGATTATTTCAGTTAAAAACCGACCCAATTTCTGCGTTTTTTTAGTGCCTTTTTTTAATTAAAACACACGCAAAAACACTCGAGGAATTTTTTCTGCCCTACGAGCCTTTATTCATAAGGCTTCCAGGGCATCCAAAAAGGTTGGAGGTTGATTTAAGCAAAAAAGCTAAAATTCAAGCTATTTAATCGCTCAACTATTTTGCGTGTTTTCGGCACCAAAAACTTCTCGCCACAAAAATCTTACCGCATCGGCATGTGTGATTACTTGGTTGAGTTCAACGCTCAATCGCGCAGCATCTTGTAATTTTAGCCGATGCTGAATATGACGAAATTCTCGGTAGGCAACCGCGACATTTTCTGCCAGTGCTACATCAATAATGCCTAACTCAGCCATCCGTTTTAATAGGCCAATATTGCCAATATTTGCTGTGAGTTGCGGATAATTTGAGGCGTATCGCAACACTAAATATTGCACCAAAAATTCCACATCAATAATGCCGCCCACACTGTGCTTGATATCAAACTGCCCTGCGATAAAATGCTGGGCATCGCGCATTTTTTCACGCATGCGTAACACTTCATTTTTCAGCTTTTCTGCATCTCGGGCTTGCGTCATGACTTCAACGCGAATTTTTTCAAAGGCGGCACCAATGTTGGTGTCCCCTGCAACAAACCTGGCGCGGCTGAGTGCTTGATGTTCCCAAACCCATGCTTTATTGCGTTGATATTCACGAAAAGCTTCTACCGTACTCACCAATAAGCCACTATTGCCGTCGGGTCGCAGTTGCAAATCGGTTTCATAAAGTAAGCCTGCGGAAGTCAGGCTGTTAAACCAGTTGCTAATGCGTTGCGCAAAGCGTACATAGGCTTCACCCGCTTCCGTTGCATTGTCATCAAACAGAAAAATAATATCTAAATCAGAGGCATAGCCAAGCTCTTTGCCACCCAGTTTGCCATAGCCAATCACGGCAAATTTAGGTTCATCGCAATGTTTACCGCGCACATATGGCCAAATGACTTTTAAAGCGACGCGCATAATTAAATCAGCCAAATCACTTAAATAGTCTGAGAGCGTTTCTATGGTCAGTTCCCCATTGATGTCCTGCGCAGCAAAGCGAAAAACACACGCGTGTTTAAAATGCCGCATCACATCCATTTGCCGCTCAATATCGTGCTCGGCTTCTGTTAGGCGCTCTAATAATTCTTTGTGTAAGGCTGCAAAATCTGGTTTTGCATAGAGCGTATTCGTGTCTAACAATTCGTCTAATAAAATAGGATGTTGCGTGAGGTAGTTAGTCAACCACGGGCTGCTACCACATAACTTCACCAGCAGTTGCATAGATTGCGGATGCTCTGCCAATAAGGCTAAATAACTGGCGCGGCGGCAAATGCTTTCAAGTAAATCGATCACGCGCGTGATGGTGACATCGGCGTTTTGCATTTTGCCTGACTGCGCAATCACATACGGCATCAGCGCATCAAAGCGCTGGCGGCTCATGTCGGGCAACTGGAGATATCGGCTGCCCTGTCGCAACATGGTAATTCGGCGGAACACTTCTGTTGCATCACCAAACCCTAGTTGATGCAAAGCATTCAATGCGTCATTTTCAGCGAGCAAACCACCCCAAATGGAGTTTTCAGTCGCCAGCGTATCTTGGCCAACGTCTTCTTCATTAAAGGTTGCATCAAAATGCTGCTGAACCAGCGCACGGTGTGCCTCTAATGTCGCTAAAAAAGCTGGCCAACCTTTCTGATCAATGGTCGAAAAATTCATCGCCTCGGCAATGCGCGCTTTCGCTTCATCCGTGGTGGGCAACTCATGCGTTTGCGCGTCTTCTACATACATTAAGCGATGTTCTAAATTGCGCAAAAACACATAAGCCTCCGTCAGGTCTTTCACTGCCTGCTCCGACATTAACCCTTTGTTTTTCAATAAATTTAATACGGACAAGGTAGGTTTAATCTGCAAGCTGGCATCTTTACCGCCACGTATCAACTGATAAACCTGCGCAATAAATTCAATTTCACGAATCCCGCCGCGGCCGAGCTTGATGTTGTCATGCATGCCTTTGCTATTCACATCGCGCTGGATTTGGCGCTTTAAATTGCGCATGCTTTCATACACGCCATAATCAAGATATTTACGAAACACGAAAGGCTTCAGCAAGTGCGATACTTCATTTCCACCCGTCACCTCTCGCCCTTTAATCCAGGCATAGCGCTCCCACTCGCGGCCATTGTTTTGGTAATATTCCTCCAGCGCATCTAAATTGCTCACCAATGCGCCTTCGCTGCCAAATGGGCGTAGCCGCATGTCCACTCTAAACACAAAGCCGTCTTCGGTGATTTCGTCTATCACCGCAATTAACTTTTTAGCCAACCTCACAAAAAAATCTTGATTGCTGATTGATTTTTCGCCAGTCGTTTCTCCTTCCGCGGCATAAGCAAAAATCAAATCAATATCTGATGAAACGTTAAGCTCACCTCCACCCAGTTTGCCCATGCCAATGACAATTAAATGTTGTGGATAGCCTTGGCCATCCACCGGCTGACCATAAGACTCAACCAACCATGTATTCAAAAAATCAATCGCTGTATTAATCACGCACTCAGCAAGAGTTGAGGTGGTGTGCATCACCTCATGTAAATCTGCAAAACCATTTAAATCACGACAAATCATGCGCGCCATGACATATTTTCTAAGCTGCCTGAGTGATTTTTTTAACGAATTTTCATCGGTAATTGCTTGTTTTGCGATGAAACTTTGCATCTCTTCTAAGGTATAGGGTATGTGCAGATTTTTTAGCAAATCTTCGAGCAAATTGGCATCTTTTGCCAACATTCGGCTCACAAACGGACTGCAAACTTCTAACCTTCGTAAATAAGCACGTTGCAAGGCAGAAAATTCAGGGTGTATCAGGTGGTCGCTTAATGTTTGCATGGGTGTTTGCTTCGGTTTTTTTAATGTAATATGGCGTTTAAAATACCATTCTAACTAAATTTTAAGCTTAAAAACTTTTTGGGGGTAGCATGTCAATCGAATCAGTTCTTCATGAAAATCGCGTTTTTGAACCAAGTGCAGATTTTGTAACACAAGCCAATGTATCAGGAATGGCAAACTATAAGGCAATATGCGCTGAAGCCACCGCTGATTATGAAGGATTCTGGGCTAAATTAGCACGCGAGTTATTGATTTGGCACAAGCCTTTTACGAAAACACTCAATGAAGACAACGCGCCCTTCTACAAGTGGTTTGAAGATGGCGAACTGAATGTTTCTGCCAACTGTTTAGATAAACACTTAAATACCATTCCCAATAAAGTTGCGATTATTTTTGAAGGTGACGATGGCACTACCAAAAACGTTACTTACAAAGCGTTGTACCACCAAGTATGTGCGTTCGCCAACGGGTTAAAAAAACTCAATCTCAATATAGGAGACCGTGTAATTATTTACCTGCCCATGGGCATTGAGGCCGTGGTAGCGATGCAAGCCTGCGCGCGCATCGGCCTGATTCACTCGGTGGTATTTGGCGGTTTTTCTGCTAAAAGCTTAAATGAGCGCATTATTGATGCAGGTGCCAAAGCCGTCATTACCGCTGATGGCCAGTTTCGTGGCGGTAGAACCTTACCACTAAAAGCCGCAGTCGATGAAGGCATTGCCATGGGAGGCTGTGACAGTATTGAAAAAATTGTGGTATTGAAAAAAACCGGCCAAGAAGTGGCTTGGAACTCAAAAGATATGTGGTGGAGTGATTTAATTGCTGGCTGTGCTGACACATGCGAGCCGGTGATGGTCAATGCTGAACATCCGCTCTTTTTACTCTATACCTCAGGCTCAACCGGCAAACCAAAAGGAGTGCAACATAGCTCTGCTGGCTATTTGCTACATGCGATTAACACCATGCGCTGGACATTCGACATTAAAGACAATGATGTGTTTTGGTGCACGGCCGATGTAGGCTGGATTACCGGCCACAGTTATGTGGCCTATGGGCCGCTTGCCGCTGGCGCCACACAAGTCATTTTTGAGGGAATTCCAACCTACCCTAATGCCGGGCGCTTTTGGCAAATGATAGAAAAACACAACGTGACGATTTTCTACACCGCACCAACGGCCATTCGCTCGCTGATTAAAGCCTCGGAAACCACCCCTGAAGTGCACCCCAAAAATTACAACCTCAATAGCCTGCGCATTTTAGGTTCGGTGGGCGAACCCATTAACCCAGAAGCTTGGATGTGGTACTTTGAGAATGTCGGCGGTAGCCGCTGCCCAATTGTGGATACTTTCTGGCAAACAGAAACTGGCGGCCATGTGATTACGCCACTGCCAGGCGCCACACCGCTCGTGCCCGGCTCCTGTACGCTGCCCTTCCCCGGCATTGACATTGATGTAGTCGATGAAACCGGCAAAGACGTGCCTTGGGGCACGGGCGGCTTACTGGTAATTAAAAAACCGTGGCCTTCGATGATACGCACGATTTATAACGACCCTGAACGCTACAAAACGAGTTATTACCCAATTGACTTAGGAGGCAAAACCTATTTAGCGGGCGATGGCGCAGTGCGCGATGCAGTGACTGGCAACTTCACCATCATGGGGCGTATTGATGACGTGCTGAATGTTTCTGGCCACCGTTTAGGCACCATGGAAATTGAATCCGCGCTCGTTTCAAACCACTTGGTGGCTGAAGCCGCCGTAGTTGGCAAACCGCATGATGTTAAAGGTGAAGCCGTGGTTGCTTATGTGGTGCTAAAAGGCGCGCGCCCAACTGGCGATGAAGCGAAAAAAATCGTCGCTGAACTGCGTGATTGGGTAGGCAAAGAAATTGGCCCCATTGCCAAACCGGATGAAATTCGCTTTGGTGATAACCTGCCCAAAACCCGCTCAGGCAAAATTATGCGCCGCTTGCTACGCACATTGGCTAAGGGCGAAGAAATTACGGCGGATATTTCGACTTTGGATAACCCGGCAATTTTAGAGCAGTTGAAAGAAGTGGTGAAATAACTTTAAATGGGCGGAATACACTTTGTTATTCCGCCGCATGCAACATTACCCTTTCGGCGGATTATTAGGTTTCGCTCAACGCACTGCGTTCTCAATTTTAATCTCAACATTACATCTGAAAAACCATTCAAAAACACCATTTTTTAATGCAACCTTTTTCGATGCTCTGCAAGCCTTATCAATAAAGGCTTGCAGAGCATGTTTTTTCTCTCGGGCGTATATTCCATTTATTTAAACTTTATTTAACTACCGATAATTTCTAAAATAATGTGTAGTTTTAAGGCATTTGGATATTTCGGGTAAAATGCTGGCTTTGTGTTTATTGTTTGCTTAACTTATGTCTCTTCAAGAAGAAATCACCCGTCGCCGCACCTTTGCCATTATTTCGCACCCCGATGCAGGTAAAACCACGCTTACCGAAAAACTGTTGTGGTTTGGTGGCGCGATTCAAGTAGCGGGTGAAGTGCGTGGTCGTAAAGCTTCACGCCATGCGACTTCTGACTGGATGGAACTTGAAAAACAACGCGGCATTTCGGTGACTTCATCGGTCATGCAGTTTCCTTACCGTGAACACATGGTGAATTTGCTCGATACGCCAGGCCATGATGACTTTTCGGAAGATACTTATAGAACGTTGACGGCCGTTGACTCTGCCGTGATGGTGATTGACTCGGTGAATGGTGTTGAAGCGCAAACCATTAAATTGCTGAACGTGTGCCGCATGCGCGACACGCCGATTATTACGTTTATTAACAAGCTTGACCGTGAAAGCCGCGCGCCGATTGAACTGTTAGATGAAATTGAAACCACGCTGGGCATGGAATGTGCGCCAATGACGTGGCCGATTGGCATGGGCAAATCATTTCGCGGTGTGTATAACTTATACACCGATACCATTTCGTTTTTTGACCCGCGCGCGGAAAAAGGCACTTCTGAAGTAATTAAAGGGCTGGATAACCCACGTTTAGACGAGTTGCTGGGGCATGTGGCAGGCGATTTGCGGATTGACATTGAGCTAGTGCGCGGTGCATCGCATGCCTTTGATGCGGCGCGTTATTTAAGTGGCAAGCAAACGCCCGTGTATTTTGGCTCGGCCATTAACAACTTTGGCGTGCAATCGTTGCTAGATGCCGTTGTTGACCTATCCCCCGCGCCATTGGCACGTAACACAACCTCGCGCTTAGTAGCGCCGGATGAAGCAAAATTCTCAGGCTTTGTGTTTAAAATTCAAGCCAATATGGACCCCAAACACCGCGACCGCATTGCGTTTTTGCGCCTGTGTTCTGGCCGTTTTGAGCGCGGCATGAAAATTAAACAAGTGGCTACGGGCAAACAAATGGCGGTGAACAACGCCATTACCTTTATGGCGCAAGACCGCACCACCATGGATGAGGCGTATTCGGGCGATATTATTGGTATTCCTAACCACGGCACCATTAAAGTGGGCGATACGTTTACGGAAGGCGAAAATCTTAAGTTCACAGGCATCCCATCTTTTGCGCCAGAGTTTTTCCGCCGCGCTAGAATTAAAAACCCAATGAAAATGAAGCAGTTGCAAATTGGACTTAAACAACTTTCTGAAGAAGGGGCAGCGCAGTTATTCCGCCCATTATTGAGTAATGATTTGATTTTGGGCGCAGTTGGCATGCTGCAATTTGAGGTGGTTGCGCATCGCCTAGAGCACGAATACAGCGTAGACATGGCATTTGAACCTTATGATTGCTACACCGCGCGCTGGCTTCGTGGCAAAGATGCTGATCTAAAGGCGATTGCCGATAAATATGGCTTTAACGTGGCGCTCGATGGCGCAGATAATTATGTTTACCTTGCACCCAACCGCGTGAACTTGCAAATGGCGCAAGAGCGCTACCCAGATATTGAGTTTGCCGAGACGCGCGAGCTTGTTTAACCAAAACACGCTTTGCGCATGTGAAAGTGGCAAACCTTATGCCAACTGCTGCGAACCTTATCACTTAGGCCTTGCTACGCCCAACGCAGAAGCCTTAATGCGCTCACGCTACACGGCTTTTGTGTTGAAATTTGAAGCGTATTTGCTAGCCACTTGGCACCCAACTACGCGCCCTACCTCGCTTAATTTAGCTGAAGACCCACCCACAAAATGGCTGGGGTTACAAATCAAGCGCGCAGAAAATGTAAATGAAAACTTCGCAACGGTTGAATTTGTAGCACGCTATAAAATTGCAGGTAAAGCCACCAGACTGCATGAAACAAGCCAGTTTGAGCGCATAGACGGGCGCTGGTATTATTTAACGGGCGAGTATCACAAATAATATTTGAAGCGAAATCGTACTGATTTTTTTGTATAAATTTAAAATCAGTGAACTGAGCTAAAACACCGAATCCCTTTAAATATTCAAGGCGATGCAGAACACTCTTTGCAATATCCATGCTATTAAAAGCTTGTAACTACAATTAAATGGGTGTGCATTTAAATAATGTTTTATATTGAATTATTTAAAGTTCTAGAAGCAGCCAATATTGACTATTTGCTCGTGGG
>JAKQTB010000041.1 GCA_029569495.1 Pseudomonadota bacterium
GTACCTGCTCCATCGGGTCGCGTATGGTTTGGCGAATATCAATCCGCCGCGGGTCAGGGTATGAAAGCAGGGTGGTATGGCCACGAAACTCCATGCCCATCCCACGCTGGTTACTTTTGTGCCTACCAGGACGGCGCGAACGTGAACGCCACGCAATATGGTAGGTAAATTCTTTTATAAATTCTTCAGACATCAGCGTCGCAGTAGTTAAGTTGATATTTGATTGTGGCTGAATAAAATCAAGGTGCCGCAATGCTATTGACGATACCGCTTAACATTTCACGCGCAATTTCTGTGCGGCGCATTTCGTACACCGGGCTAAATACCAAACGGTGCGCCACGGTGGAGTGGAACACATCATGAATATCTTCTGGTAACACAGCAGTGCGCTCATTCAGCCAAGCATTCACACGTGCTGCGCGCAATACCATCCCCATGCCACGTGGGCTGGCGCCCGATAACACTAAACGCTTCATATCCACGCCTGAAACTTTTACGCCGTAATCGGTTGGGTTTTTAGTTGCACGCCAAAGTTTAAGTACGTAGCTACGCAAGGCTGGACTTGCAGAAATGCTGTTTTGCAACATGGCACCAAAGGCGTTGAGTTGGTCAAACTGCAAAATGTTTTCTGGCACATTGCCCACTAGCGTATCTACATCATGAAAGCGCGTGTTAAACACTAACTCTTCCATAATATGGTCATCATTTGGCACCACAATTGGAATTTCCATCATAAAACGGTCTCGTGCTGCAGATGGAATATCGAACGTTTCTTCTTTTTCTACTTGGTTACGGTCAGCAAACACCAGCATGTGTGGAAAGTGATGCTCTTTATTGAATG
Organism: Pseudomonadota bacterium; assembly: GCA_029569495.1. Lineage (GTDB taxonomy): Bacteria > Pseudomonadota > Gammaproteobacteria > Burkholderiales > Methylophilaceae > Methylotenera. Next base: position 842 of record JAKQTB010000041.1, read on the forward strand.
CCGTTAAAGTGCGTTCCGCCATCACGCGCAATAACAGCGAGTGCACTTGCGGACGTGCGCGGTTAATCTCGTTAAAGAAGAAAATAGAAAGATTTTCACCAGATTGCAGTAGCGGGCCTGCGCTCACGTGCGGTTTGCCGTCTTCACCCAAATAAGTGTGATACACCAAGTCATTGGGCATTAAATCAATTGTACCTTCAATACGTTGATAACCGCCGCCAATACCGCGTGTAAATGCACGAAGCAGCGTGGTTTTACCTACGCCCACATCGCCTTCAAGCAACACATGTCCACGCGCAAAAATTGAAGTGGTAATTAAACGAATCGGTGATTGTTGACCTACGACCACTTTATTGACCTCAGACTCTAAAGTAAGTGCGTGTTTGCGCCAGTCAGTTAGTTGCGTATCGCTCATTTGAAGTGTTCCCCAAAGTAAATTGTAATTGTGTAATTTGTTAAAATTTTGTAACAGAATATGTCAATTGTAAATTAATTACTATAGCCCGAGTAGGGTCCAGTTTTTTTAATTTTTTTCTACAGGTATGTAAAATTTATTATTTAACTAAAGTAAGAATATAAACTAATTCAACAGAAAAATATACAGGTCTGTATATTTTTTAATGCCAACGGTCTATAAAAAAATGGGACTCAAATGGGATTACTTTTAATAAACTGTAAATTTTAATCATCACTTATCTGATTTCATTGAAATAACTCACACTAAGTGAGACACTTTGCTCAAATTAAGCAAACCCAAAGTGAGATAACAATGACAAAAACATCCGCATCACTCTTTTTCAGTTTGACTTTCAGTTTACTTGCCCAAGCTGCGCCAGACCTAGACCGCGCCATGAAAAACCCCAACAACTGGGCATACCCACGTGGTCAATACAACAACCAAGGCTATAGCGAACTGAGTCAAATCAATGCACGTAATGTCAAAAATCTCAAACTCGCTTGGACATTTAGCACAGGCGTTAATCGTGGTCACGAAGGCGCACCTTTGGTGATTGATGGCGTAATGTATCTACACACCGCCTTTCCTAATAACGTCTATGCACTGGATTTAAACAATGACCAAAAAATTCTATGGTCTTACTTTCCTAAACAAGACCCGAACACCCAAGCCGTACTGTGCTGCGATAACGTTAACCGTGGTTTAGGCTTTGGCGATGGCAAAATATTTTTACAACAGAATAATGGCGTATTAGTAGCGCTCGATGCCAAAACAGGCAAAGTGGTTTGGCAAGTACAAGTCAACGACCCTAAAACAGGCGCCACCAATACCAATGCTCCGCAAGTGATTAAAGACAAAGTACTGACTGGCTGTGCGGGTGGTGAGTTTGGTGTGCGATGCTTTATGGCAGCCTATTACCTGAAAGATGGCGCACTCGCTTGGAAGGCTTATAGCACAGGCCCTGATGCCGACGTATTGATA
>JAKQTB010000083.1 GCA_029569495.1 Pseudomonadota bacterium
CCCACGAGAAAAACTCATCGAACAGGGTGCAGGCACATTGTCAGATGCAGAGTTACTGGCCATTTTCTTGCGCGTGGGCGTGGTAGGAAAAAGCGCAGTGGATTTAGCTCGAGATTTGCTCACGCAGTTTGGGAGCCTGAATGGTATTTTTGCCGCTACAGAGCATGAACTAAGTCAGGTGCATGGCATAGGTTCGAGCAAGTACGTGCAGCTACAGGCGATTTTTGAAATGAGTCGACGTGCCTTGAGTGAACAATTGCAGCAACGTGATGTGTTGAGTTCGCCCCAACATGTGCGTGATTATTTAGTATTAAAATTAGCGAGCCTGACCAGAGAAGTGTTTATGGTGCTTTTTTTAGATACGCAAAATAGATTGCTGGCCAGTGAAGAGCTATTTAGTGGCACGTTAAGCCAAGCAAGTGTTTATCCGCGAGAGGTGATTAAACGTGTGTTGCACCATAATGCAGCGAGTGTGATTTTTGCGCACAATCATCCCTCAGGCATTGCCCAGCAAAGCGCGGCTGATGAGTTGTTAACCACGCGACTAAAAGAGGCGCTTGCACTGGTGGATGTAGGTGTTTTAGACCATTTTATTGTGGCGGGAAATCAGACCTTATCGTTTAAAGAGCGGGGTTTGTTGTAAACTTATCACTAAAATTTAGCATTCGCATAGGTGTTGGGTATTAATCATGAATAAATATTTCAGAATTTTGATTTGGGTTGCGGTTGCATTGTTGGGCGCTTTTGCGATATCAGGCATTGCGTTAAACCGAGGAGAAAGCATCAATGCGTTGTGGCTGATTACTGCGGCCGTGTGTGTGTATGCCATTGCATACCGTTTTTACGCGGCTTGGATTGCGGCCAAAGTGCTGGTGATTGATGAGACGCGTGCAACGCCTGCAGAGCGCTTAAATAACGGACGCGACTATATTCCAACCAACAAATGGGTTGTGTTTGGACACCATTTTGCCGCTATTGCAGGGCCTGGCCCATTGGTTGGGCCAACCTTGGCGGCCCAGTTTGGCTATTTGCCAGGCACGCTCTGGATTTTAATTGGTGCAGTGCTGGGTGGTGCCGTGCAAGACATGGTGACGTTGTTTATTTCAACGCGCCGTGATGGTCGTAGTTTAGGGCAAATGGCCCGCGATGAAATTGGCGCAATAGGCGGCACGGCTGCGCTGGTGGGTACGTTTTTAATCATGATTATTCTCATTGCAGTACTGGGTTTAGTGGTAGTTAACGCCATGAAACACAGCCCATGGGCCACTTCAACCGTGGCGGCTACAATCCCAATCGCCATGATCGTGGGCGTTTACATGCGCAATATTCGCCCTGGGCGAGTATTAGAAGCGACAACCCTTGGTGTGGTTTTACTGCTATTTTCAGTTTTTGCGGGTGGCTGGATTGATCACCATGAAACCTTACGTACGTTTTTTGATCACGATGGCTTGCCGCTCGCTTTTGCAATTATTGTGTATGGATTTGCAGCGGCCGTACTGCCTGTGTGGTTACTGTTAGCACCGCGCGATTATTTATCGACCTTTGTGAAATTGGGCACAATTGCATTATTAGCCGTTGCGATTGTGATTTTGCGGCCTGATATCCATATGCCAGCATTGACGCAATTTACTGATGGCACTGGGCCGATATTTGGTGGAAAACTCTTCCCATTCGTGTTTATTACCATTGCTTGTGGTGCAATTTCTGGTTTTCACGCGCTGATTTCATCGGGTACTACACCAAAATTACTTAGTAACGAGCGCGATATTCGTATGATAGGCTACGGCGCAATGTTGCTTGAAAGCTTTGTGGCGATTATGGCGATGATAGCCG
>JAKQTB010000060.1 GCA_029569495.1 Pseudomonadota bacterium
AGTACAACACTTAAACCCGCACCGCGTAGAGTTTCTGCCACTTTAAACGCTTGTTGTTCGGCCAATTCTCCTACATTAACCAAATAAATATCAGGCGCGTTTTCAGCAATGACGCCGCATTCTTGCATCAGCAAAAATACGCGTTCTAAACCAATGCCAAAGCCACAAGCGGGCGTTGGGTTGCCACCTAACCGCTCCACCAAGCTATCATAACGACCGCCACCAGCAATGGTACCTTGTGCGCCAAGCTTGGTGGTGACCCATTCAAACACAGTGCGGTTGTAATAATCTAAGCCACGTACCAAGCGCGCATTAATAGTATATGCAACACCTGCGTCATCCAATAACTGACATAGACTCGCGAAATGCGCATGGGTTTCATCCCCCAAACAATCTATCAATTTTGGTGCGGCTTCACACATGGCTTGCATACGCGGATTTTTACTATCCAATATGCGTAACGGGTTGGTGTGCAAGCGTCGTTTAGCATCTTCATCTAAAACTTCGGCGTGTTGCTCAAAATAGGCAATTAGCACTTTGCGATATTCTGCACGCTCATGTGCATCGCCAATACTATTAATTTGCAATTCTACGTCGGCAATGCCTAGCTCGCGCCACAATCTGGCCAACAAAACAATCTGCTCAGCATCCACTTCAGGTGAGGCAAAGCCAAACGCTTCCACGCCAATTTGGTGAAACTGTCTTTGACGACCTTTTTGCACATTTTCATGCCGAAACATCGCACCGCTATACCAAAGCCTCACCGGGCCATTGTAGGTCAGATTATTTTCCACCACGGCACGCACGCAACCTGCAGTGCCTTCTGGGCGCAGCGTGAGTTTGTCGCCATTGAGTTTATCTTCCCAAGCGTACATTTCTTTTTCAACAATATCGGTATGCTCACCTACACTGCGCACAAAAAGATCGGTATTTTCAACCAGCGGCATGCGAATGTTGTTGTACCCATATTGAGCAAGAACACGTCTTGCTGTGTCTTCTAACTTAAACCAAAGTGGCGTAGCCTCAGGCAGTATGTCGTAGAAACCTTTGATGCTTTGAAATTGATGACTCATGAAAAAAATATTCTTGATAAATATAGTGATGATTAAATTTTAATTTGAAGTTATTTTACGGCTTGTATAGGCACTATTTTTTTAAAATGTGGATCATGCAACTTGCCGCCATCTGCATAATTTTTTTTCACGTAATCTTCAACAATCGCCTGAAATTCCTGTGCAATATTATCCCCTTTCAGGGTGACGGTTTTCTCACCATCAACAAAAACAGGGGCAACAGGTGTTTCACCTGTGCCAGGCAAACTAATGCCAATGTTGGCCAATTTAGATTCACCCGGACCATTGACGACACAGCCCATCACCGCCACGTTCATATTTTCTACGCCCGCATATAAGCTACGCCAAGTTGGCATTTGATTGCGAAGGTAGGTTTGTATTTGCATGGCTAACTCTTGAAAATACGTTGACGTTGTTCTACCGCAGCCTGGGCACGCGGTCACGAGCGGCGTAAATGAACGTATCCCCATGGTCTGCAAAATTTCTTGCGCCACAACCACTTCTTTGGTGCGCGATTCATTGGGTTCAGGCGTTAAGCTCACACGTATGGTGTTGCCTATGCCTTGTTGTAATAACAGAGCCAACGCCGCTGTAGAAGCCACAATGCCTTTTGAACCCATCCCTGCTTCAGTTAAACCTAAATGTAGCGGGTATTCGCTGCGGCTTGAAAGTTCAGAATATACTTTAACTAAATCTTGTACATTACTGACTTTACAAGAGATTATTATTTTGTTTTTAGGCAAGCCAATTGCTACTGCCTGTTCAGCACTTTCTAACGCTGATTGAATTAACGCTTCACGCATCAGCGCGTCAGACGACAATGGTTGCATCAATTTGGCATTGTCATCCATCATCTGCGCCATTTTAGCTTGGTCTAAACTGCCCCAATTCACGCCGATACGCACGGCTTTATCGTACTTAACCGCTGTTTCTATCATCGCGGCAAACTGCTCATCGCGCTTGCTGCCCTTGCCCACATTACCAGGGTTAATACGATATTTAGCTAACGATTGCGCACAATCAGGGTAAGCGGCCAATAATTTATGCCCGTTGTAATGAAAATCCCCAATTAACGGCACATTACAGCCCAATACATCAAGCCCACGGCGTATATTACCCACCTGTGCAGCCGCTTCTGGAGAGTTGACGGTGATTCTCACCACTTCAGACCCCGCTTGCCAAAGCGCAAAGATTTGGTTGATTGTTGCCTCTGCGTCTGCTGTATCGGTATTTGTCATACTTTGTACGACAACTGGGTTTGGCTGAGTGCCAGCCAAGCCACCGCCAACAGGCACTTGGCCAATCATCACTTGCAAGGTATTACGCGGGGCGTTTTGGATAGAAAAATTCAACCGCTACTCCATGAAAAACAAACACATCATTTGCAGCATCACCTAATTTAAAGTAATACGTGCAACATTACCTTTAGTGGACGCTGTCAAATCAACCGATTGACCTAAGTACTGCAGTTGCGTTGCCTTGGCATTGCCAATCACTAAATTTAAAGGTGGGGCAGCATCAATCACCCCTGAGCTATTCGCGGAATAAGTTTTCTCAAATACGACTTTACCCGACTGGTTGGTTACACGTACCCACGTTTCATCAGAAAAAGTCATCATCACTTTACCTTCTGGCGTGATATTTGTTTCTAAACTTTGTGCATTTGTAGCATTAGGCATAGACACTTGCGCATTGACTGTTGCTTCCGTCGCAACAGCTTGCGTTGTTTGATTAGTCGAGGCAACATTTGGGTCTGTCGTTGGATTAGCCGAAGGTATTGTATCGATATTAGGTGCTGTATCGACAGTATTAGCTGTATTCGTAGCGGTATCTGGGTTATATGCTTGCCGCTCCGCTGCAGGTAGCGCCACCTCGGGCATCTCCAGTGTGGTTGAAACTTCTGGTGTCACCGCTGGATTTTCCTGTTTTATCTTATATGGCTTAGGCATGTAGTCCATATAAAAAAACCATGCCAGTAAAAATAGCAATACTAGAATACTCGCTAATATATATTTAAGCCAAGGCTGACTTTCTTTGCTTAATTTCACCTGACGAGTCGAAGACTGAACGCTCAGGGTGGTAGGCAATATTTCTGGAACACGTGCTCGAAAACTAGCCAACAATGGCTCTGCATCTACATTCAATAAACGTGCATAATTACGAATAAATCCTCGCGTATTGGTAGCATCAGGTAATAGGCTAAATTCATTCTTTTCAATGGCATCAATTTGTTTAATGCTTAGTTTCAGGCTGTTTGAAATATCTTTTTGCGTCAGTTTTTTTGCTTTTCTGGCGGCTAATAATACTTCACCTAACGGCGCAACATTCTGATTATCTGAAGCATCTGGCTTAACTTCATCGGTCATGACTATTTTCCATTCTGCAATAACTTCGCTTGTTCTGAATCTGGATACATGCTTCTTAACTGCAAGGCATAACTTGCTTCTGCATCTTTAGCACCTAACACACGTTCAATCTGAATTGCTAACCAAAGCAGTTCTGGGCCAGGTTGCGCCAGCATCACATTTTGGATAGTCTTTTTAGCAGATAGCGCGTCTTTGCGTTTAAATTGACTATTAGCGAGATGATATGCGGCAACACCAGATAAAGGTTCCAACTCAAGCGCCTTTTGTAAATAAGCTTCACCACTCGTAGACTCTTTTTTACGTAATGCGCAAATGCCTGCATTGGTATAAGCAATGACAGGTGTCGCATATAAGGGGTTTTTTACTGCCGCCAAAAACTGAGGAATGGATTCATCAATTCTATTTCTGGAGCAAAGAAAACTGCCGTAATTATTACGTGACTCTGAATTATTAGGCTCAAGCTGAATGGCTTTTTTGTAATGCGTATCGGCAACATCATCTCTACCAAGCGCCGCATTCACAAGGCCAAGCCCGTTGTAGGCAGCGGCATAACTCGCATCAATTTGTGTTGCAATCGTAAATTCTTCTAGCGCAACTTCCAACTGTTTTTGCTGAAAATAAACGGCGCCTAAATCAGTGTGCGCACGTGCGCGCGATTTAGTATTTTCTTTTTCTTTGGCTTGCTCTTGTTGCGTGGCGCAGCCATTCAAGCCAAAAATAATCATGGCTGAAAACACTGTATATAACACTAATTGCTTGCTCAACCTGATGTTCATATGCTTAAACTGCCTCAATGGGAATTCTGATTGCATTGCGTTTTGTTTTATCTAAAACTTTACCCGCTAACTGCCCGCAAGCAGCATCAATGTCATCGCCACGGGTTTTACGAATAGTCACCACATAGCCTGCCTGCATTAAAATATCACGGAATACACGAATGTGGCTAGGCTTAGACGTTTCATAACCACTGTTTGGAAAAGGATTAAACGGAATAAGATTAAATTTACATGAAACGTTTTTAACGAGACTAAGCAATTGATGTGCGTGTTCAACCGTGTCGTTAATGCCATCAAGCATCACATATTCAAAAGTAACAAAATCGCGAGGCGCTTTTTCTAAATAGCGATTACAAGCCGCCATCAGGTCTTTGAGTGGATACTTTTTATTAATTGGTACAATCACATCGCGCAACGCATCATTCGGTGCATGTAACGACACCGCCAGTGCGACCGGGCAATCTTCTTTAAGCTTGTCCATCGCTGGCACAATGCCGCTCGTCGAGAGCGTCACACGACGGCGACTTAATCCATAAGCACTGTCGTCCAACATAATCTGCATCGCAGTCACCACGTTGTCGTAGTTGGTGAGCGGCTCGCCCATACCCATCATGACAACATTACTGATAATGCGATCATTCGCACTCAACAAATCATAGCCAGCCTCTTGCCGTAGTGAATGATTAGCAATCGCTAACTGGCCAATAATTTCAGACACGCTTAAATTGCGGTTAAACCCTTGCGCGCCCGTGCTGCAAAAGGTGCATGCCAGCGCACAACCTATTTGAGATGACACGCATAATGTACCGCGATCATCTTCAGGAATGAAGACCGTTTCGATGCTGTTGGCAACATCCGCCCCAATCAGCCACTTTCGGGTGCCATCGTTAGAGATTTTTTCCAATTGCACGGTCGGCAAAGTAATCTCTGTTTCTTGCACTAATTTATCACGTAAGCTTTTGGCAATATCCGTCATTTGCGCAAAATCATGCACGCCAAAATGGTGTATCCAGCGTGTTAACTGCTTAGCGCGAAAAGGCTTCTCGCCGATACTTTTAAAGTATTCGGCGAGTTGTGTTTGATTGTAATTTAATAAATTAATCAATGTATTATTGAGTTAATTTAATGTAGATTATTAAATCAACCAAAGAAGTATTTAATTTCAATTGCTGCATTTTCAGCTGAATCTGAACCATGCACAGCGTTTGCATCAATGCTTTCAGCAAAATCAGCACGAATCGTACC
>JAKQTB010000064.1 GCA_029569495.1 Pseudomonadota bacterium
CAGGAAAAAACATGGCCGCTGGCAGTTTACTCGCACTATTAGATGACATTGCAACCATGCTTGATGACGTTGCTTTGATGACCAAAGTAGCCGCAAAAAAAACGGCCGGCGTGCTGGGCGATGACTTAGCTTTAAACGCGCAACAAGTGACAGGCGTGGATGCCTCGCGCGAAATCCCCGTGGTTTGGGCGGTAGCAAAAGGCTCGTTCATTAATAAACTCATTCTAGTACCTGCCGCATTGGCCATTAGCTATTTTATTCCATGGTTGATTACGCCTTTGCTGATGATAGGCGGCGCGTATTTATGTTTTGAAGGTTTTGAAAAAATCGCACATAAATTACTGCACAGCAAACATGAAGATAAAGCCCACGAAAATGAACTAGCGAAAGCTGTTGCCGACCCCAAAGTCGATTTGGTCGCGCTTGAAAAAGACAAAATCAAAGGTGCTATTCGCACCGACTTTATTTTATCGGCTGAAATTATTGTCATCGCGCTAGGCACAGTTGCAACTGCAACCTTTAGCAAACAAGTGGCCGTTGTTTCACTCATCGCCTTGGTGATGACGGTGGGCGTGTATGGCTTAGTGGCAGGCATTGTCAAACTGGATGATCTGGGCCTTTACATGATGATGCGCAAAGGCAAAAGCTTTTTTAAGCAGCTTGTTCGCAAAGTTGGAACTTGGCTGCTCAACCTGACCCCTTATTTAATGCGCACATTGAGCATTTTAGGTACAGCCGCCATGTTTTTGGTGGGTGGCAGCATTATCGGGCATGGCATTCCAACGCTACATCACTTAACAGAACCAATGAGCAACATTTCAGCGTTATTACCGATATTGTTTGATGGTGTGCTTGGTTTAGTTGTAGGCGCAATTTGTGTGGCGCTATTTACAATTTATACAAAAATCATGCCCAAAAAGCAGCCGGCTTAAACACAAAAAACACGCAAAAAATTGCTTATTTTTTAATCAAATTCAATCACAACCTTTTTCGATGTCCTGCGAGCCCTTATTTACAAGGCTTCCAGAGCATATTCTTAGCTCGGGTAAATTTTAATCACGAAACTGTATTTTTATACCTGCTAAATATGCATTAATTACACATTGATTTTAAGCGCCAATTTCACGGTGTCGCCCACAGCAATTTTTTCACTTTTGCGCACCTCTGACTTAATAGGCAAAAGATACGCATTCAATTGAGAAGATGGGAAAATTGACGTTTGCCAGTGCGTGTTGCCGATGGTCACAGCAACGCGCACCGAACCCCACCCTCGCCTTTTGCCATGCAAGTTTTCATTGAAAAATTTGATTTCTTCTGATTTATCTTGCGGCAAGGTCACAAAGTGCCAGCTTACTTGATTTTCAGCAGTCCAAAGCCAACATTCACCTGAAAATGTAAAGCTTAAATCGACCACTTAAGGATTCCCCAGCATACATTTTAATTTTGCAAGACAAGGCGTGATGGTGAAGACAGTACGTTTAAGTACGGCGAGCCTGAAACAACGAAGTATTGCGAAAGATAAAACGTATGCTCACTCATCGTCGCTAAAACGCTGCTCCAACCACGGATCTGCCTCATTATGATAACCGCGCACTTCCCAAAAACCGCGTTTATCATGCTCATGCAACTCTATGGCTTTAATCCATTTTGCGCCTTTCCAAGCATAGCGCTTTGGCACAATCATGCGCACTGGGCCGCCGTGCTCGCGCGGTAGGGCTTTGCCAAACACAGCATGCGCGAGAATGACATCGTCATCCAGCAAAGCTTCAATCGGCAAGTTGGTGGTGTAGCCATCGTAGCTGTGCATGGTGGCAAAATGCGCGGTGTTGAGTGGTTTGGCGAGTGCCAGCACATCGCGCACGCGCACGCCTTGCCAATCCATATCCAGCTGGCTCCAGCGCGTCACACAATGAAAATCAGAAATATCGGTAATTTGCGGCATGGCTTGAAACTCGGCCCAACCGAGCTTAATTTCATTTTCTACCAAGCCAAAAACCCTGAGTCGCCAGTCGTCTAACTTAATCTCTGGCTTGATGCCTAAATCTAAAATGGGAAAATTATTAACCTGTTTTTGCCCAGCAGGAATGCGCACATTTTCACTGGCTTTACTTGGCTTTGCGCCACGTTTTGCCAGTGAAATTTTACCTTCTATGAGTTTTTTCCAATCTGGCACAGCATCACCCTTTAAGCGCTAATTGTTCGGCTTTTTGAAACTGTCCAACAACAACAGACCAACGCCACCTACAATCGCACTATCGGCCACATTAAACGCTGGCCAATAATAATCATTGATGTGAAAATTCAAAAAATCCACCACATAACCAAGGGTAACGCGGTCATACAAATTACCAATGGCGCCACCCAGCACTAGGGCAAGGCCCCAGCAAAAAAGTTTCTCGGTCTGATGCTTGCGGATTAAGTAAATCATCACGATGACTGCCACCACAGAAATAGCTGCAAAAAACCACTTTTGCCAGCCGCCAGCATCATTCAAAAAGCCAAAAGCCGAGCCTTCGTTGTGATAACGCACCAAATCAAAAAATGAGGTAAAAGTCAGCTTTTCACCAAACTGAAAAGCCTGCTCAATTAAATGCTTAGTGTATAAATCCAGCGCAACAATCACGGCACTCAGGCCAAAATACTTACGCATACTTGCGCGCCTCGCCTTTGCTAAACAAGTTGCTTACGCAACGCCCGCAAATGTGCGGATGTGCTTTGTCTGCGCCTACATCGGCGCGGTAGTGCCAGCATCGGTCGCATTTTTGGTGCGCGCTTGGTTTGACCACAACTTTTTGCTCAGCTTCACTCGCTACTTTATACACTTTGGCAGATGAAGTAATGGTGACAAAACGCAAGTCGTCTTCTAAGCGTGACAAAGCAGCAAAACTTTCACCAGATACATAAAATTCAAGCTCGGCTTGCAATGAAGAACCCACTAAATTTTGCGCGCGTAATACTTCAATTTCTTTAGCCGCCAACGCCCGAGTAGAAATCACTTCCTGCCAAGCCAATATCTGTGCGGCTTCCAGACCATGCGCTGGAATGTTGTACCAATTCTCTTCAAAAACAGACTGATCTTCGCCCAAATTTAAGGTGTGCCAAATCTCATCAGCGGTAAAGCTTAAAATTGGCGCAACCAAGCGCATAAACGTATGCGTAATATGGTGCAAAGCACTTTGCGCGGCACGGCGCGCAGGCGAATTCTCACCTGCGGTATATAGCCTGTCTTTCAAGATATCTAAGTAAAAACCGCCTAAGTCTTCTGAGCAAAATGCCACCAATTTTTGCACCGCTAAGTGAAATTCATAACGCGAATAATCGGCCAACACCTGTGCTTGCAATGTTTGCGTTAAATGTAAGGCATAACGGTCAATTTCTAGCCATTCATTTACTGGCATCAAATCTTTGCTCGCATCAAAATCGGCCAAGTTCGCCAGCAGAAATTTCATGGTGTTGCGCAATTTTCTGTAACTATCTGCCACACGTTTTAAAATTTCATCTGAAATGGTCAGTTCGCCTGAATAATCGGTGCTGGCCACCCAAAGGCGTAAAATGTCTGCACCATAGGTATCCATCACTTTTTGTGGTGCTACTACGTTGCCTTTAGATTTACTCATTTTATGGCCGCTACCGTCCACCACAAAACCGTGCGTGAGCAAGGCATCATAAGGCGCACGTCCATCAATGGCGCATCCTGTCAGCAAACTGGATTGAAACCAGCCGCGATGCTGATCTGAACCTTCTAAATACAAATCAGCAGGAAAAGCTAACTCAGTGCGACGTTTTAAAACGGCCGCATGCGTGGTGCCTGAATCAAACCAAACATCTAAAGTGTCGGTCACTTTTTTGTATTGGTCAGCATTTGCAGGTGCGTGTTGCGCAAGAAAGGCGTCGCCATCTAAACTAAACCAAGCTTCAACACCCTGTTGCTCCGTCAGCAACGCGGCTTGCTCTAGTAACGCAGCTGTTTGCGGATGTGGCTCGCCTGTTTCTTTATGCACAAAAAACGGCATCGGCACGCCCCAGTTACGCTGGCGAGACACACACCAATCTGGGCGATTTTTAATCATTGCCTCTAAACGCGCACGGCCCCATGACGGGAAAAATTCTGTTGCATCTACGGCTTTATTCGCATACTCACGCAAGCTAATGCCCACCGCATCTTGCGCATACATACCAATAAACCATTGGTGTGTCGCCAATTGCATCAATGGCGTTTTATGCCGCCAGCAATGCGGAAAACTGTGGTTTAAGCGCGCACTAGCTAACAGCGTACCGTTTTCTTGCATTTTAGCCAAAATCACTTTATTGGCTTCTTTGCGGTCCAGGCCGCGTATTGCCTCAAACTCAACTAATTCTCTGTTAAAGAACTTGCCATCACCACCCATCAGCACACGTGGCTTTTCATTGGGGAAGTTAGCGCGCATCACCAACCAGTCATCATTACCATGCG
>JAKQTB010000077.1 GCA_029569495.1 Pseudomonadota bacterium
CCAGACTCAGCTTGGCCCCGTGCAAGGCTATCGAAACGTGTTTGCCTGCCCGGTTGAATTCGAACAAGCATTTAGCGGCTTACTGGTGGATAACGCTGTGCTGGATCAGCCGCTACCACAGGCTGATCCGCAATTTGCCAAAGTGCATGAGCAGTACACCGATGCCCGTCTTGCGGCGCTTAGCCTGAGCAGCGTTTCCGTAGGTGATTTGCGTCAGTGGCTGATGGCGCACATGGGGCCGCAGGTGCCGCGGCGTGCACAGGCAGCGCAAGCATTGGGAATTAGTGAGCGAACACTGGCACGGCGACTGCATGAGCAGGAACAAACGTTTGATAAGTTGCTGGATGATGTGCGTAGGGAGCTGGCGCTACAGGCAGTTTCAGACTCGGAGCGGTCGCTTGTAGATATTGCTCAATCGCTTGGTTTTGCTGAGTCGAGTACGTTCTACCGCGCCTTTCGACGCTGGACAGGATTGCCCCCCGCTCGATGGCGTCGACAAAAAATAGCATTGGCAGAATGAGGCATTTAAAGAGACTGGCACAAAACGGCTAGGTGCAATGACGGTCTTCCAGTAGTTTGAACACAAATGACGATTGGTCAGGAAATAATATCAATGGACAACAATACATCTCAAAAACGGCTATCGTTTTCAATGCGTATGCAGCGGTTTATGGTGCAGCGTTTTAATATGCGTGAAGCCAAGGCAGATGATGCCGAAATTGAGACGCGTATTCGTGATGGCGTAGAGCTGCGCGGTGCCACGCCATGGATCTTGATTTTTGCCATCTTTGTGGCATCGGTTGGCCTTAATGTGAATTCGGCAGCCGTCATTATTGGGGCCATGCTTATTTCACCGTTGATGGGCCCCATCATGGGTGCCGGTCTGGGTGTTGCTGTGTATGACTTTGATTTGGTCAAGCGGTCGCTGACTAATTTAGGCATCGCCACACTTATTAGTTTGATCGTATCAGCGTTGTATTTTTCATTAACGCCTCTGCAGCAAGCACAGTCAGAGTTGCTGGCCAGAACCAGTCCTACGCTGTGGGATGTGCTGATTGCCTTATTTGGTGGTTTGGCAGGCATTGTTGGCATGACGCGCCGAGAAAAATCCAATGTGATTCCTGGTGTTGCTATTGCCACTGCCCTTATGCCGCCGGTGTGTACTGCGGGTTATGGTATTGCGACCGGACAATGGAATTATTTTGGCGGGGCGCTGTATTTATACACCATCAACTGCGTATTTATTTCGCTAGCAACGGTAGTGGGTATCAGGGCGTTAAAACTAAAAAGACGTACATTTACCAATATTGAAACAGAACGAAAGGTAAAGACAGCTCTGCTAGTGCTTGCATTGGGCACATCTTTGCCAAGCGGGTATCTGGCGATAAAGCTAGTGAAGCAAGAGGTTTTTAAATCAGATATCCAAGGTTTTGTGGCGCGAGAGTTTGTTTTTGCTAATGCCGAAGTAGTTGATATAAAAATAAATCTAAATAAGAAAACGGTTGATCTCTCGCTGATTGGCGACCCGGTTAGCAAAGACATTCTGCATAACATTGAGTCAAAGCTTTCGAATGCAAACCTTGAGGGAGCAAAAATAATTGTTCATCAGGCGGGGGACAATAGAATTGATGTGACGGCACTGAAGTCTAGCTTGCTATCGGATCTTCTGATCAATAGCCAAGAAGCCGTTAGGCAGCGAGATATGCAGTTAGAGAAGCTAAAGTCAGAATTAGCGGCGCGAGATGAAGTTTTACTAAAGGCAGATGATGTGTCGAATGAGCTACGTCAGTTGTTCCCGGAAGTCAGTACGGTGATTTTTGCGGATGGCGTTACAGTGGGCGCTGATAAGATTAAGAAAAATGTGATCTATCTGAATGTCAATACGCGCGAATTGTTACGCAAGAATACGCAGCAGCGTATTTTGGACTGGTTCAAAGTGCGTATGAAAACAGATGCTGTGA
>JAKQTB010000078.1 GCA_029569495.1 Pseudomonadota bacterium
GAGCTACTAGAGCGCGATGCCAACATTCGCCAGCACTATCAAAGCCGCTTTAAATACATTTTGGTGGATGAGTTTCAAGATACCAATCGCCTGCAATACCTGTGGCTAAAACTACTCGCAGGCCTCGGTAATTGCATGTTCGCCGTGGGCGATGATGACCAGTCGATTTACGGTTTTCGCGGCGCGCGTGTGGGCAATATGCGTGATTTTGAAAAAGACTTCAACGTACAGAATATCGTTAAGCTTGAAGAAAACTATCGTTCACATAGCAACATTCTGGATGCCGCCAACGCCATTATTTCGCACAACAATAATCGCTTAGGCAAAAACCTATGGACGTCTGCAGGCGCAGGCGAGCCGGTACGCGTGTACGATGCTTACAACGACACCGATGAAGCCCAATTTATTGTCGATGAAATCAAAATGTTGCATTGCGAAGGCAGCTCCCTTGGTGAAATTGCATTGCTCTACCGCTCAAATGCGCAATCACGCATCTTGGAACACGCCTTATTTTCTGCCAATTTACCGTATCGCGTGTATGGCGGTTTGCGCTTTTTTGAACGTGCCGAAATCAAGCACGCATTGGCTTACATGCGCCTCATTGCCAATGCCAATGACGACACGGCGTTGTTACGTGTCATTAACTTTCCTGCGCGCGGCATAGGTGCACGCAGTTTAGAGCAATTGCAAGAAGCCGCACGCGCGCAAGATTGCAGCATTTGGCAGGCTGCCATTAACAAGGTTGGCAATGGCAAGTTGGGTGGCAAAGGCATTGAAGGCTTTGTAGCGCTGATTCGCCAAATGATTGATGGCGCATACGGCATTAGCTTGTCTGAATTGACGGAACTCGCTATCAATCAATCTGGCCTGATGGCGCATTATGAAAACGACAAAGAAGGTGAAGACCGCATCGAAAACTTGAAAGAGTTAGTCACGGCCGCGGTGTCATTTACCAATCAGGATTTTGGTAACCACAATAATGTAGATGGTGACACCGAGCAAGATTTACTCACACAGTTTTTAAGCCACGCAAGCTTAGAAGCAGGCGAACACCAAGCCGATGTTGGGCATGAAGCATTGCAACTCATGACGGTACACGCCTCAAAAGGCCTAGAATTCAAAGTGGTATTTATCAGCGGACTTGAAGAAGGACTATGCCCGCACGAGCAAAGCTTGTATGAAAATGCTGGCTTAGAAGAAGAGCGGCGCTTGATGTACGTGGCCGTCACCCGTGCGCGCCAACGGTTGTATTTGAGCCACGCCCAAAGCCGCATGTTGCACGGCAAAGTGCGCTACGGCATTCCGTCGCGCTTTTTAGATGAAATCCCTGAAAAACTGCTGAAGCACTTGAATAGCAAACCTGTCAGTAAACCAAGCTACAGCCGCGACTACAACGAATTACCGCAAATCATGAACACGCAGCAGCAAAGTCGTGACCAAAAATGCGCTATGCCCTGGAAAATTGGCCAGCAAGTAGCGCATGCAAAATTTGGTAACGGCGTGGTGGTGAGTTATGAAGGCAACGCCAGTGATATGCGTGTGCAGGTAAATTTTGGCCGTGAAGGCTTAAAATGGCTGGCGATGGAATTTGCAAAACTCACGCCGATTTAGCGAAGTTGATCAATTGAAACACTTAGAAAATGGGGTGATTTTTACACCAACCTTTTTCGATGCTCTGGAAGCCTTGTAAATAAAGGCTCGCAGAGCATAAAAATTTTCTCGAGAGAATTTAGCGTTAAAAAAGCTTAGTTTTGCTCAATGCCAAATATATCTAAATAGCTGGTATAAGTGCTGGTAATCATGAGCGGCACCACCACGAGCAACCCTAAGAACAGCGGAATAATAGCAAGAATAGTGAGTACGCCAAAAATCAAAATGTAGGCCAACACGGGTAACACATTGCGCCAAACCGCAATAAAGCTGATTTTCATGGCATCAACCGCTGTCAGTTGATGCAAACGTACCAAGAGCGGTGCAAACCAATAAGCCATTAGCACTGGCAGCATCAACAGCAACGCAATAAAGGTACTTGGCTTTAACAGGCTGCCGGCTTGTTCTGGTGTAAGTTCTTGCCCGCTGGCAATGAGGGCGACGATTTCTTGGTCTAGGCTCGTCACCACAATCACCGATACCATTAGTAGCGCCATCATGTACAAACCGCCTACGGCAACAAGTTGCCCCGTATTTTGTTTGAAGCCTGCAAACAGATGATTGATTTCTAATTCTTGATGCCGCCGAATAGCGAGGCAACCCATCATCATGCCTGCCGCAAAAATAGGGGCAAGCAGTGCGCCAAACACCGTACCCAATAGCGGCACCAGCGAGACGGGAACTGCAATGGCCAAATAAATCACAAATAGCACAATCCACATCAACGGGTATGCTTTAAAAAGCTGAAAACCGCTCACAATCCAAGCCCATGCGTGGCTGGCAGGGACTTGTCGAATGTTTAAAGGGGTTGATTCTGGTGGATTGTTACGTTGGGGTTCTGTCATGTTACACGTCCTTAGCCTTGGCGGCAGCGGCCTGTAGCGCAATGCGCTGCTGCAATATCTGCTTAAAATGATTGGGGTCTTTGGCGTGAGTGAGCTCGCCTTCTGCCGGAAAATGAAAATCATACAAGCGAGACAACCAAAAACGTAATGCCGCGCGGCGTAGCAATGCATGCCAACTTAGGCATTCGGCCTCGTTAAAAGGGCGCACTGTTTGATAAGCGGCTAAAAATGTTGCCAGCTTTTCTTCGTCAAAATAACCATCCGGCAAAATGCACCAATCATTGACGGCAATTGCCACATCGTAGGCCAGGCCATCATGGCAGGCATAATAAAAATCAATAAAACCGCCTAGCTTGTCGCCATCAAACAGCACGTTATCGCGAAACAAGTCACCGTGTACCACGCCGTGCGGCAAATTGTTCATCGCAAAGTTTTGCTGATAATCAAGTTCGGTGGTCAATAATTGTTGTTCTTCTTCACTTAATTTTGCAAATACATTTTGCGCGGTTACCCTACGCCAATCGGCATCACGTTGATTATGAATTGTATTGCCTAACTGAAAGTGCTGTGGAAATTGCGCTTCAAACGTTTGCCCTGCCAAATGCATTTGCGCCAGCACGCGGCCGACTTCTGCACACTGCGCTAAATTGGGCTGCTGAACATCTTGCCCCACCAAACAACTCACCAAAGCAGCGGGTTTGCCATTGAGCACACGCAAACAAACGCCCTGAAGATCGGCAATCGGTTTGGGGCATGGAATACCATGTGCAGCCAAATGACTCATCAAATCAATATAATAGGGCAATTCTTCAATATTATTTTGTTCAAATAATGTCAGCACGTATTTGGTTGTAACCCCGTCATTTGTCTGAGTTGTTACAAAATAATTTGTATTGGTAATGCCCGATGAAATGCCTTTTAGCTCAACAAGCGCGCCAATTGAATAATTTTGTAGCCAAGTGCTAAGTTCTTGCTGAGTGATGGTGGTAAAAACAGACATAAATAAAGGCTATAAATAAAGACTAGGAGTAAAGGCTTGGATAAAATCGGTGAAATGAATTATTTTTGAACATTACAAATAAATGAAATTTGAAATACGGATGCCGAGAAGTGGAACGCCTCTCGGCATTGATGGTTTAAAACCTAAATATGGTCCATTTAGGAATACTGACTGGCTGAACTGGCCCGTAATTAATCCATTCACCATCTTGGTCTTCTTTATGTAAGTAGTAAGGCACACCATGTGCGGGGGTGATTTTCATCATGTAAAGCTGGCCATTGACACGATACTCTTCAATCGTCTCGCCTTTTTTCTTCACAATGGTAATTTCCGGCTCGTCCACGTTATCATCTTTGCCAATCACCGGAGGGGGGATATCCTCTAGCGGTACCGCATCTGCTGGCGTCGGTGTTGGTTGTGGTGCTTTCGACCTAGCCTCTTCAGCCATTACAGAAAAAGGCATTGTCACCAAAGCCAATAAACCCGCTATCAACCAAAAATTTTTACGCATTTTTTCTGCCTTTTCTTTGTTCAGGAACTCACGCTTTATTCTAACAAATTTAACGTCTGTAAAACCGCTGGGTTTACAAATATAACTGTACACGTTCCTCAGCGGCCGATAATTTAAAGCCGCGAGTCTCGTAATGTTTAAAAATGGCCTCTACAATTTTAGCGGGCTCGTCAATAATCTGTATTAAGTCCAAATCTTCAGGTGAAATCATTTTTTCATTCACCAGCGTCGTTTTAACCCAGTCAATCAAACCGCGCCAAAATGGCTCACAGACCAAAATGATGGGCATTTTGAGCGTTTTTCCTGTTTGAATGAGCGTAATCGCTTCCATCACCTCGTCTAAGGTACCAAAACCGCCAGGCATCACTACATAGGCGCTCGCGTATTTCACAAACATCACCTTGCGCATAAAGAAGTGCTTAAAGTTTTGACTCACATCCTGATATGGATTGGCCTGCTGTTCATGTGGCAACTCAATATTGAGGCCAATGCTCGGCGCCTTGCCCGGAAACGCACCCTTGTTGGCCGCCTCCATAATGCCAGGGCCGCCGCCTGAAATTACCGCAAAGCCAGCGTCACTCAGTAACCTTGCGATTTCTTCTGTGAGCTTATAATAAGGGTGGTCTTCAGGGGTGCGGGCACTACCAAAAATTGAAACGGCCGGTGTAATTTCTTTCAGGCGTTCGGTCGCATCGACAAATTCTGCCATAATCTCGAATGCATGCCATGATTCGTGCCCCGTGTGATGCAAGCCTTGCACATCGGGATCAGTAATTTTTGGAACTTTTTTTGCAAAAGACATAATTTAGGTACCCATAAAACATGAAAACGTTGTTATTAGTTGATGGTTCATCTTACCTGTATCGCGCGTTTCACGCCATGCCCGACTTACGAAATAGCCGTAACGAACCCACAGGCGCAATTCAAGGTGTGCTCAATATGCTGCGCCGTTTGCATAAAGATTACCCTTCTGATTATAGCGCGTGTGTTTTCGATGCCAAAGGCAAAACCTTTCGTGATGACATTTACCCTGAATATAAAGCCAACCGCGCCAGCATGCCAGATGATTTACGTGCGCAAATAGAGCCACTGCACGAGGCCATTAAAGCCATGGGCTGGCCGCTCATTATGGAAGATGGAGTTGAAGCGGACGATGTGATTGGCGCACTGGCCAAGCAGGCTGAGCGCGAGGGGGTGCGCACGATTATTTCCACGGGCGATAAAGATATTACGCAATTAGTAAACGAGCACATCACCGTGGTAAACACCATGCGCGATGCTTTTCGTAAAGTGGATGATGTGCTGGATATTGCGGGCGTTGAAAGAAAATTTGGCTTACCTCCAAGTTTGATCATTGATTATCTAATACTTGTTGGTGACACTGCTGACAACGTGCCGGGGGTTGAAAAAGTTGGGCCTAAAACCGCTGTGAAATGGCTAACTCAATATGGTTCGCTGGAAAATATTATCGCCAATGCAGACCACATTACTGGCGTTGTGGGGGAAAATCTACGCAAAGCACTGCCTTGGTTACCCACCGCGCGTGAGCTCATTACCATTCGTTGCGATGTTGGCATTCAAGAAAATTTGAACGATTTAGCGCCCCAACCGCAAGACAAAGAAAAGTTACTAGCACTGTTTGACCGCTTTGAATTTAAGTCTTGGAAGCGTGAGTTAGACGCCGAGGGCAAAACACCTGCCCTGCAAGCCAATGTTTACAAGGCTTCCAGCGATGGTCAAAAAGGTTTATCTCAAATACCAGCAGAAATTGCTTCTGAAGTTAGCGCTTACTCTCCCAACCTTTCACGCCAATACGAAACTATTTTTAGCCCAGCACAATTAGAAATTTGGTTAGAAAAATTATCAAAGGCTGGCCTGATCTGCTTTGACACCGAAACCACCTCGCTCGACCCGTTGACTGCCAAAATTGTGGGTATGTCCTTTTCGGTTGAAGCCGGCAGTGCCGCCTATTTGCCATTAAAGCATGATTATTTTGATGCGCCAGAACAACTAAATTTTGCTGAAGCGTTAGCCAAAGTAAAGCCTATTTTGGAAAATGCCAACATTAAAAAAGTGGGCCAAAACCTTAAGTATGACCAGCATGTATTAGCCAATCACGGCATTATGCTCAATGGCATTGCGCATGACACCATGCTGCAGTCTTACGTGTTTGAGTCGCACAAAACCCACGGTATGGACGCCTTGAGTGAGCGGCATTTAGGCATTACGCCCATCAGTTTTGAAAGTGTGGCTGGCAAAGGTGCCAAGCAAGTGGGCTTTAACCAAGTGACGGTAGAGGTGGCAGCAGAGTACGCAGCGGAAGACGCCGATATTACCTTGCAATTACATGAAGCGATGCACCCAATCATCGCGGCCGATGCCAAACTGCTTTATATTTACCAGCAGATTGAAATGCCTGTCTCTGAAATTTTATTCACCATCGAGCGCAATGGCGTGCTGATAGATGCCAATATGCTCAACAGCCAAAGTAATGAAATTGGCTTAAAGTTGATTGCACTTGAAAATCAGGCCTATGAACTGGCAGGCCAGCCGTTTAATTTGGCCTCGCCTAAGCAATTACAAGAAATTTTGTTTGATAAATTAGGCATCAAACCCACCAAAAAAACACCCAGTGGTGCACCAAGTACCGATGAAGATGTACTGCAAGAACTTGCCCTAGATTACCCGCTCCCCAAAGTGTTGCTGGAATACCGTGGCTTGGCGAAACTGAAGTCTACTTACACCGACAAACTGCCAAAAATGATTAACCCGCAGACGGGACGTGTACATACCAGCTACAACCAAGCCGTGGCCATTACGGGCAGGTTAGCGAGTTCAGACCCCAATTTGCAAAATATCCCTGTACGCACTGCTGAAGGCCGCCGTATTCGCGAGGCTTTTATTGCGCCACCGGGCAGCCATATTGTGTCTGCCGACTATTCGCAAATTGAGTTACGCATCATGGCACATCTTTCAAAAGATGCGGGCATGCTGCAAGCTTTTGCCAATAATGAAGACATTCACCGCCACACCGCTGCCGAGATTTTTGGCGTGGAACGAGACGCCGTCGATAACGAGCAGCGCCGTTATGCGAAAGTGATCAACTTCGGCCTGATATACGGGATGAGCGCATTTGGTCTTGCGCAAAATCTCAATATCGAGCGCAGTGCCGCCGCCAACTATATTGAACGCTACTTTGCCCGTTACCCCGGTGTGCGTGAGTACATGGATAAAACCCGCGATATTGCCAAACAAAAAGGCTACGTTGAAACCTACTTTGGCCGCAGACTATGGGTGCCAGAAATCAACAGCCCTAACGGCATGCGCCGCGCTGGCGCTGAGCGCGCTGCCATTAATGCGCCAATGCAAGGCACTGCAGCAGATTTAATCAAACTGGCCATGATTGCGGTGGATATTTGGCTACGCGATGAGAAGCTAACAACCAAACTGATTATGCAGGTACACGATGAATTGGTATTAGAAGTGCCAGAGAATGAACTTGAATTGGTAAAAGTCAAATTACCAGAATTGATGCAAAACGTGGCTAAGTTAGATGTGCCGTTGTTAGCAGAAGTGGGCGTTGGTAGCAATTGGGAAAGCGCTCATTAGCGGTTACATACTCGCATCATAAAAATCACCCACGGGCGCATCGCGATTTAATACGATGCAGCCTTTAATCACTCGATACCAAAACCATAAAGAAGCAATAACAAACATTGCAAAACCAATCAGCATGAAAGGGTTGAAAAAAGATCCAATCGCCTCATTCAAAGACCTAGCTTGCAGACCTTTAGCACTCGCTGTCAGAAATGAGGCGAACACCAAAAATGCCCCCAAGCAACCCCACAGTAGCGAAAACCAAAAAGTGCTAATTTGCCACGCATAATGCGACTGCACCCAATTTTGTTTGCCCATATCTTTACGATGCATATGCGCTAAAACAATAGCGGCCAAACCTGAAACGCCCCCAAAAATAGAACCAAAATATAAAATGTAGATTAAATTTGCGATTGACTTATCAGACTTGATCTTGGCGACTTCTTTAACATCAATCGGTTGGTTGGTTTTCACAAACTCAACACGCTCAATTCTATTCAGTAGCGCTTCATCTGCCTGCCTCTCGCGCTCTGCGGCTTCGGCCTTTGCATATACTACTCCGCAACTAGGGCAAGCCCATTCTGGAGTATTGTCATCTGTTGCTTGACGTTGATAATTGCACTTGATGCAGGTTTTACCTTCATACACCAACGTGAATTCACTCGGGGTTCCGGAGTTTGTGTTCTCTTGCACCATGATTACTCCACCTTAGGTATTCGACGCATTAAACAAGATTGCCACACGCTAAACTTTTCGCAAGCCATCAAACATAATAACCAGATTTCGCCCTGCTTTTTTAGCCTGATACATTGCCTCATCAGCATTTTTTAGCAAAACTTCGTTGGAATTACCATGTTCACCAAACATAGCAATTCCAATACTTGTTGAACAATGATGCTGCAGTGCGTTCAAATGATACGGGCGGTTTAGTGCTATCACAATTTTTTCTCCCAGCACTTCCACCTGCTGCATCGCCTCTATACGGTCCTCACTCAAATCCTCTAACATCACAACAAATTCATCACCGCCTAGGCGGGCAACTGTATCACTTTCTCGCACGCAACTTAATAAGCGCTCAGCCACCTGCTGTAGAAGTAAGTCCCCCATAAAATGGCCATGATTATCATTGAGATTTTTAAAATAATCTAAATCCAAAAACAGCAAGGCGCCTCTCCTGCCTGTACGTGCACTCATTATTAATGCATGCTCCAGCCTATCAAACAGCAGGCGACGATTCGGCAAGTTGGTTAATGAATCATAAAAAGCTAATTGTTTAATTTCATTTTCACGCTCGACTGCTTCAAAACGTAGCGTGATACTCTCAATCAGATTACGATTGATATTTCCGATACTCGCAATCATAAAAATGACATATAAAAAACCAGACACGGACATTGCCATAGCCACGCTATCACCAACAAGAAATAAACGAACAAGCATTGGAACTAGCGTCAGTAGCATAAATATAATTGCACTAACCTTATCAACTGAGTAAGAAATCACTGCCCCAGCGGTCATGCCGGTTAATACAAAAATCAGAAGCATTTGATGTTGAAGTTCATTAGACGGAGACAAAATTATGCTGGACGACCCCCATAGAAATGCTGAAACAAACAGGCCGATACGGAATTGCCTTAAACGTTTAGTTATGAGGAAATTGTCATTTACTTGATGGCGTTTATAACTCCAGGCCATGAATAATCGGCCGACATTCACTAAAACTATCAATATTAGCCAAGTGGAAACCGTCGGCAATGCAACCAAATAACGTTGGAAATAAGCAACTAGGGTAGCGAGCAATGTACTGCTGACTAGTGACCTACCGTTAGCATCCAGCAGTTGTTGTAATTGCGCAGACTTGATAGCAACATCTTTAATTGAACTATCCATCAAAATTCTCTCAATGGTTTGGAGATTGATTTCAGGTCACGCAAATTCTGGTTATGCCGAACAGTCGTTTGCAATTTAGAGACCTAAACTTCCTCAAGCCCACACACTAAAATACACTTTGGGTATGCGTTACATTTCATAATCAAACATTTTCATTAAATTTCGTCCTGCTTTTTTTGCCTGATACATGGCAATGTCCGCATGCTTCAATAATTCCACTTGAGAGTTCCCATGGTCTCTAAATACCGCTATGCCAACACTTGGCGTGCTGTGATGCTGGTGCTTACCTAGCTGATAGGGTTTGTTTAATGCTGTTAAGATTTTATTTGCTCTAATTTCAGCTTGACTGGCGGCTTCGAGCGGCTCTTTACTTAGCCCTTCAAGTAACACTACAAACTCATCCCCACCGATTCTAGCCACTGTATCACTGTCGCGCACGCAATCTTGCAGGCGTTCAGCCACAAGTTTGAGCAATAAATCACCCATATCATGGCCTAAGGTGTCGTTCAGCACTTTAAAGTGATCTAGATCTATGAACAGTAATGCCCCTCTTTTGCCCGATCGAACACTGATAGTGAGTGCATGATCTAACCGGTCAAGCAATAATCGGCGGTTTGGTAGCTTGGTTAACGGGTCATAAAATGCTAATTGTTTAATTTCATCCGCCGCCTGTTTTTGCGCTGTCACGTCATGCACAATGGCAATTCCGCCAACCACTTCACCAGCACGGTCATAGGCTGGGGCTGCGGTTAATTCCATCCATCCTTCCGCTTCGCTAATGGTGGCACGATATTGCCCATCAAAAGTAGCCACTTCTCCCGCAAGCGCTTTATTAAGCGTTGGTAAAATTGCATCGTCTTTAATCATCAAGATATTGCGATTGATAATTTCATCTTGAGGCGATTGCAAAATGTCTGCAAGACTTTGGTTACAGTAGGTGATATTCAAGTCACCATCAAAGTGTGCAATACCAACCGGTGAGTGATTGAGCAACATGCGATATCGCGCTTCACTGGCAGTAATTTCCTTTTCTTTTTCTACCGCATCCACACGCAATCCAATCGTTTCATGTTGACTTTGATTCACATTACGCAGACTCAACACGGTAAACGCCATAAAAACAAAACCTGAAGCGCCCATCAACATGGGAAAGCTTTCCCCTGTAGCTAGAAAGCGAATTAATAAAGGAATCAGCGCAAACAAGGTGTAGGCAATCGCACTAATAAAGTCTATCGAATACGAATAAAAACTCCCCGCTGAAAACCCTGTCAGCATGTATAAAAGGAGCATTTGTTGCTCAATATTATTCGTAGGAAACATGAGCAAACTGGTTGCACCCCAAATCACGCTTGCAGCAACAACCCCGATGCGGAAAGTTTTAAGACGTTTTTGAATTTCTTGCAAATCAACCGTAGGAACTTGTCGATAATAAAAACCAATCACAACGCGCGCCAGATTAATGCCTAAAATAAGTGCCAGCCAACCTTTGAGAATGATCGGATCAGTCACCTCGCGCTGCCAGTAGCAAAGAATGACTGCCATGATAGAACTTGTGATGAGCGTTCTATTATTGACAGACAAAAGCTGTCGATACTGCTCAAATAGAATTGCCGTTGTTTTCGTTTGATTTATCATTTTTCTTAATTTTCACGCCCTCTTAAGGCTGAAGGTCAGTTCATTATGCAATATCTTATTTTTTGCTTCAATCGATTTTCCGCTTAATCACACGTTTATTTCAAGCAGCTTGCATCTAAAGTTAGGCGCTCTTTTGAGCATCAAAGCTGATTTTTTGCTAAACTATCGCAATGAACAAACAACATGCTATTCAGAATCTTAGCAACAGCAAAGCCATACTTAGTCAACGCTTTGGCGTGAATCGTTTGGCGCTGTTTGGCTCAACAGCGCGTAATACGGCAACTGCAATTAGCGATGTAGATATTTTAGTGGGTTTTGATGGTGTTGCAGACTCAAAACGCTATTTTGGTGTGCAGTTTTATTTGGAAGACTTATTGCAATGCACAGTAGATTTAGTCACAGAAAAAGCGTTACGTCCAGAATTAAGACCATTCATTGAGCGCGAGGCGATTGATGTCTGATTCACCTAAGCGTGAATGGCGATTTTATATTACCGATATAATAGGTTTTGCCGGAAATGTCACCAGCTATACCGATGGTTTTGACTTAGAGCGTTTTGTGAATAGCGGCATTACTTACGATGCAACTTTGCGCAATCTTGAACTCATTGGCGAGGCGGCAACGCACATTCCACCAGAAATACGTGAGCAATACAGCAATATTCCATGGCGAATGATAATCGCCACACGAAACAAACTCATTCATGGTTATTTAGGGATTGATAACGATACGCTTTGGAGCATCATTCAAACGGATGTACCTGAGGTACTTACTGAATTACAAAAAATCTAATCAATAGTCCCCATGCAAAACATAGGCATCTACATCATCGGAGACGAAATTCTCTCTGGCAAACGTCAAGACGCGCATTTAAGCAAAGTAATTAGCCTACTTTCTACCCGCGGCTTGCAGCTGAGTTGGGCGAATTATTTGGGCGACATTCCCGCGCAAATCACTAGCTCACTCAAAGCCAGCATGGCGCGCGGCGACATTGTGTTTAGCTTTGGGGGTATTGGTGCCACGCCTGATGATTATACGCGGCAATGTGCGGCAGATGCTGCTAGCGTTCCAATTGAACGTCATGCAGGTGCGGTGGCAGAAATTGAAGCGCAATATGGTGAAGGTGCTTACCCGAAGCGCGTGTTGATGGCAGATTTTCCGCAAGGCTGTGAACTCATCCCCAACCCAATCAACCGTGTGACGGGCTTTAGCATTCATCAGCATTATTTCGTGCCGGGTTTTCCGCAAATGGCACACCCGATGGTGGAATGGGTGTTGGAAACCTACTATCAATCACTATTTCATCAACAAGATTATGTCGAGGCATCCATTTTGGTGATGGATGCGGGCGAAAGTAAATTGATTGATTTAATGAACCACATTTTGCACCAATACCCAACGCTGAAGCTCTTCAGCCTGCCTAAACTAGATGATAGACGCACCACAGAATTTGGAATGAAAGGTGCTGAAAAACCAGTAAAAGCTGCAATGCAAGACATCAAAGAAGGTGTGTCTGCGCTGGGTTTTCCTTGGTCAGACTTGTGATGTTGTATCACCTGAAATTGGACAACTAACATTGGAATGTAGGGCAAACTGTGGCGCCTGCTGTACTGCGCCTTCGATTAACAGCCCCATCCCGGGCATGCCTAAGGGCAAACCAGCAGGCGTTCGTTGCATTCAGCTAGATGAGCTAAATCGTTGTATGATTTTTGGCAAACCTGAACGCCCGCCATTTTGTGCAAGTTTACAGCCGAATATAGAAATGTGTGGTGACACGAGTGAGCAAGCGATGATTTGGTTGAGCCAGCTTGAAGTACTCACAAAACCGAATTAGGCCTCATTAAAATTACGCTGCTGCGTTTCATTCATCAAAACAATGGCAACCAAGCTTACCAAAGCCATGGTCGAGACATAATATCCGACCCACACCAAGCCACCTTTATCCACCAGTAATTGTGAAATAAATGGCGCTGTCGAAGCGCCCAAGATTCCACCCAAGTTATACGATAATCCTGCGCCGGTGTAACGTACTGCAACAGGAAACTGCTCTGGTAAAAAAGCGCCCATCGGTGCAAAGGTCGCACCCATTAACAGCAATGCAATGGATAAGAACAAGGTGATTTGCCATAGCGAACCGCTAGCCATGAGTGGAGCTAAGCTGAAACCAGCTAAAATTGCCAATAAACAACCGATTAACAACACTGGCTTACGTCCAAACTTATCACTCAAACCGGCTGAGATTGGCGTAATGACTGCCATAAACAGCACAGCAACGCATAACATTTGCAAAAAGTCGGCACGAGCAATATTGAGTGACAGAGTCCCGTAACTTAAGCAAAATACCGTAGCCGTATAAAACAAGTTATAGCACACCGTCATTGCCAGCGCGCCCAGTAAAACAGGTCGAAAGTGAGTGCTTAGTAAAGATTTAATTGGTGCTTTATGCGTATGATGCTGCGCTAGCACTGCAGCAAAAGCCGATGTTTCGGCTAATTTGAATCGCACATATAACCCAACCAAAACAAGTAGCGCGCTTGCAAAAAACGGAATTCGCCATCCCCATGACTTAAAAGCTTCATCAGATAAATAAAGTGTTAACACTAAAAAACTTAAGGTTGCCAGCAAAAATCCAACCGACGGGCCTAGTTGTGGAAACATACCAAACCAGCCGCGTTTATTTGCGGGCGCATTTTCTGTGGCAAGCAAAGCCGCTCCACCCCACTCGCCGCCTAAGCCTATCCCCTGACCAAACCTCAACAAACATAATAAAATGGCAGCCCACGTTCCTATTGATTCATAACTGGGCAGACACCCAATCAGCAATGTAGATATCCCCATCACCATTAACGAAGCCGCTAAAGTAGCCTTACGGCCAATACGGTCACCAAAGTGACCGAAAAGAATGGCGCCAAATGGCCGTGCGATAAATGCAATTCCGAATGTTAAAAAAGCATTAAGGGCCTGCGCTGTTGGGTCGCTTGCTGGAAAAAACACTTGCCCAATAACGAGCGCTGAAGCCATCGCGTAGATATAAAAATCATAAAACTCAATTGCCGTACCAATAAAACTGGCAAAGGCGACATGTGTTGTTGAGGGGCTGCTACTTTGCAAAGTTTTCATATTGATGGAAATGATTTTTAACGGCGTTAAATTGACGCGCATCGGCATTATACAAACTTTTAGTTTTAAACTAATTTTTGTAAAAATTTAAGTTTTCTGACACTTCATTTGCGTATAAAATAGGCAGCTTTCTCGCAACGATTACAAACCTGTGCAAATCGGCAAACATATTTTAAAAAACAATCTCGTGGTCGCCCCTATGGCAGGCGTCACAGACCGTCCTTTCCGTCAACTCTGTAAAAAAATGGGGGCTGGGTTAGCTGTGTCTGAGATGGTGACTTCCAACTCGCTACTTTACGGTAGTGAAAAGACGAAACGCCGCGCCAATCACGAAGGTGAAGTTGACCCAATTTCAGTACAAATTGCCGGCGCAGACCCAAAAATGATGGCGGAAGCGGCCAGACACAATGTGGATAATGGCGCACAGATTATCGACATTAACATGGGTTGCCCGGCCAAAAAAATCTGTAATGTCATGGCGGGCAGTGCCCTGCTGAAAGATGAGCCACTGGTGGCGCAGATTCTTAAAGCGGTGGTTAATGCGGTTGATGTGCCGGTGACGTTAAAAATTCGTACTGGTTGGGACAAAAACAATCGTAACGCAGTGCAAATTGCAAAAATGGCAGAGGACTTAGGGGTGCAAGCTCTAGCGATGCATGGCCGCACACGCGCTTGCCTTTATACGGGCGATGCTGAATACGACACGATTGCCGCAGTTAAGCAAGCCATTAAAATACCGCTGATTGCTAATGGCGATATTACTACACCCGAAAAAGCTAAATTTGTGTTGGACTACACTGGTGCTGATGCCGTGATGATAGGCCGCGCTGCACAAGGTAGGCCTTGGATATTTCGCGAGATTGACCATTTTATTAAAACCGGTGAACGCTTACCTCCGCCAGAAGTAACTGAAATTCGTTCGGTGATGTTGGCACATCTACATGACTTATACGCGTTTTATGGCGATCTCACAGGCATGCGTATGGCGCGTAAGCACATTTCTTGGTATACCAAAGGTTTGAAAGATTCGGCAAATTTCCGTCATAGCATGAACACTTTGCAAACCATTGATCTTCAGCTCTCAGCGATTGATGCATTCTTTAATCATTTGCAAACGCGCGATCACCGTTTGCAATACGACGAACAAGATGAAAGCAATCAGTCGGAATTTGAAATCAACAACCTATCACTTAAGGTGGCGTAATGAATAAAAGTGAACTTGCCAAAAGCGTAAAATCTTCATTAGATCAATACTTTAAAGACCTAGATGGTGAACCACCCCATGCGCTATACGATATGGTATTAGCCTGTATTGAAAAGCCGTTACTGGAATACACCATGCAATATGTCAATGGCAACCAAAGTAAAGCTGCCGAAGTTTTAGGTTTAAACCGCAACACCCTACGAAAAAAATTACAGATTTACAAAATAGACTAACCTACCTTTCATTTTCAAATTTCAATTTTCAATTCCTTTAGAGTTTTAACATGGCAACTATCAAACGAGCGCTTATCAGTGTTTCTGACAAAACAGGCATTATCGACTTCGCTAAAAATTTAAGCGCTTTGGGGGTGGAAATTTTATCCACTGGCGGCACAGCAAAATTATTTCGTAATCACAGCATCCCAGTGATTGAAGTCAGTGACTACACGGGTTTTCCAGAAATGTTAGACGGTCGCGTGAAAACTTTGCATCCAAAAGTGCACGGTGGCATTTTAGGTCGCCGCGATTTACCTGAGCACGTGAGCGCGATGCAGGCACAGGGCATTCCTAATATCGACATGGTGATTGTGAATTTGTATCCATTTGAGGCAACCGTTGCTAAACCAGATTGCACACTTGAAGATGCTATTGAAAACATCGACATCGGTGGGCCTGCGATGGTGCGATCAGCGGCCAAAAACTGGAAGGACGTTGCAGTTATCACCGATGCCAGCCAGTATGCAGATATCGTGCGTGAATTACAGAGTACTGGTGGCGCGCTTGCAGAGGCCACCACTTTTGCACTGTCAGTGGCTGCATTTAACCGTGTATCGCAATATGATGCGGCGATTAGTAATTATCTGTCTGCCATCGATTACAACGCCAGCCAATCATCCAGCAAGCCTGTGCTGGCGGCATTCCCCGCACAAAGCAACACCAACTTCATTAAAGTGCAAGACTTACGTTACGGCGAAAACCCGCACCAAAGTGCTGCTTTTTATCGTGACTTATACCCTGCACCCGGCTCGTTAGTGACTGCGCAACAGTTGCAAGGTAAAGAACTCAGCTACAACAACATTGCTGATGCCGATGCCGCCTGGGAGGCTGTCAAATCATTTGACAGCACAGCCTGCGTGATTGTAAAGCACGCCAACCCATGTGGCGTGGCGCTTGGTAAAGATGCGCTTGAAGCTTACAGCAAAGCATTTCAAACAGACCCCACATCCGCGTTTGGTGGCATCATTGCATTTAATACCACCTTAGACAAAGCTGCGGCTGAAGCCGTGAGCAAGCAATTTGTAGAAGTACTCATTGCGCCAGATTACACAGCTGATGCCTTAGAAATATTTAAAGCAAAAGCCAATGTACGCGTACTTAAAATTGCCTTACCTGAAGGCGGTGATTCAAATTGGGAAAAAGGCCGTAACTCGCATGACACCAAACGTGTGGGCTCTGGGTTATTGATTCAAACTGCTGATAACCATGAAATGCATATCAGCGACCTCAAAGTGGTCAGCAAAAAACAACCAACACCAGCACAACTGCAAGACATGCTGTTCGCATGGCGTGTGGCAAAATATGTCAAATCAAACGCGATTGTGTTCTGTGGTAACAGCATGACTTTAGGCGTGGGTGCAGGCCAAATGAGCCGTGTTGACAGTACAAAAATCGCGGCGATTAAGGCACAGAACGCTGGCCTAACACTTAAAAATTCTGTTGTGGCCTCTGATGCTTTCTTTCCTTTCCGTGATGGGATTGATGTGCTCGCTGAAGCAGGCGCGGCTTGTGTGATTCACCCAGGTGGCAGCATGCGTGATGAAGAAGTGATTGCAGCTGCGGATGAACATGGCTTAGTGATGGTGGTTACGGGTATTCGTCACTTTAGACACTAAGCAACCTGCATACTCAACAATATATTCAAAGGCCAGTGAGCATGAAAATTTTAGTGATTGGTAGTGGTGGACGTGAACATGCTTTGGCTTGGAAAGTAACGCACAATAAAGAGGTCAGTCGTGTATATGTTGCGCCCGGAAACGCTGGCACAGCATTAGACCCAGACATGCTGAATGTGCCGATTACGGCGGTTGCTGACTTGGTTAAATTTGCGCAGGATGAACAAATTCATCTCACCATTGTCGGCCCTGAAGCCCCACTATCGCAGGGCGTGGTCGATGCCTTTCGTGCGGCCGGGCTCAAGATTTTTGGTCCAACAAAAGCTGCAGCGCAACTGGAATCTTCAAAAGATTTTGCCAAGGCATTTATGGTGCGCCACAATATTCCAACGGCCAAATATGAAACCTTTACCGACGCCAAACAAGCGCATGATTATGTGAATGCCAATGGCGCTCCAATTGTCATTAAAGCGGATGGGTTAGCTGCAGGTAAAGGTGTTGTGGTGGCGATGACGTTAGATGAAGCCCATGCTGCCATTGACGCCATGCTTGAAGATAACAAACTAGGTGCTGCCGGTGCGCGCGTGGTGATTGAAGAGTTTTTAACGGGCGAAGAAGCGAGCTTCATGGTGATGGTAGACGGTAAAAACATTTTGCCGTTGGCCACCAGCCAAGACCACAAACGTTTACAGGATGCCGACCTCGGCCCCAACACTGGTGGCATGGGTGCATACTCACCCGCACCTGTAGTGACACCTACTATTCATGCAAAAGTGATGCGTGAAATCATCAAGCCTACCGTAGAAGGTATGGCGAATGATGGCATTCCCTACACCGGATTTTTATACGCTGGCTTAATGATAAGCCCCAATGGCGATGTTAAAACTTTAGAGTTTAACTGCCGTATGGGTGACCCAGAAACCCAACCCATAATGATGCGCCTAAAAAGTGATTTAGTTGGTTTAATGGAACATGCAGTGAATGGTACATTAAATCTTGCAGAAGCTGATTGGGATAGACGCTTTGCACTAGGTGTGGTGATGGCGTCTGCCAACTATCCTGATACCCCAAGATTAGGTGATGAAATTACAGGCCTACCAAAACATCTCACTGATGCGCATGTGTTTCATGCAGGCACAGCGCTTGAAGATGACAAAGTTGTCACAAGCGGCGGCCGCGTGTTATGCGTTACCGCATTAGGCGAAACCGTCAAATTTGCGCAGCAGCAAGCCTATAAAATAGCTTCTGAAATTCACTTTAACGGTGCCCAATACCGCAGAGATATTGGCTACCGCGCAATTAAAGGCTAAATTTTCATGAATACAACGGATGTCTTTAATTACCTACAAAACTTACAGGCAAAAATTGTAGAAGCCATTGAATTGGTAGATGGCAAAAACTTTTTGCAAGATAGCTGGCAGCGCCCAGAAGGCGGTGGCGGCAATTCATGCCTGCTTGAAGGCGGCAATGTATTTGAACGTGCTGGCATTGGTTTTTCACATGTATTAGGCACAAAATTACCACCCGCAGCCAGTGTGGCGCACCCTGAGGCCGCGGGTCGCCCTTGGGAGGCCATGGGCGTTTCTTTAGTGTTTCACCCGCGTAATCCTTATGTGCCCACCGTACATATGAATGTACGATTTTTTGTGGCAAAAGCACAAAATGACGCTGAACAAGATATTTGGTGGTTTGGCGGCGGCATGGATTTAACGCCTTATTACGGCTTTGCAGAAGATGCCGAGCATTTTCACCGCACCAATAAAACTGCGTTAGATGCGTTTGGCACAAGCTACTACCCAAAATTCAAAAAAGAATGTGATGCGTATTTTTATCTAAAACATCGTCAAGAGCCGCGCGGTATCGGTGGCATTTTTTATGATGATTTTAACGAACTTGGCTTTGAGCGCACGTTTGATTTTCATCGCACTGTAGGAGACACCTTCTTGCAAGCTTACCTGCCGATTGTGCAACGCCGAAAAGATACGCCGTATGGCGAACGCGAACGCGACTTTCAAGCCTACCGTCGTGGCCGCTATGTTGAATTTAATTTAATTTACGACCGCGGTACAATTTTTGGCCTGCAATCCAATGGTCGCACTGAGTCTATTTTGCTTTCCATGCCGCCCATTGTGAAATGGCGCTATGACTGGAAACCTGAGGCCGGTAGCGCAGAAGCTAAACTTTATACGGACTTTTTGATTGAAAAAGACTGGTTATCTTTAAATAAAGCCTCATGAAAATCACCCCTCAAACCCGCGCGCTAGCGCAAGATTTACTCAATTTCATTGATGCTAGCCCAAGCCCGTGGCATGTGGTTGAAACAGCCAAACAGCATCTTTTAGCACAAGGCTTTTCATCTTTAAGTGAAGCAGACCCCTGGCAACTGAAGGCTGGTGCTAAATATTTCGTCACGCGGAACGATGCATCAATCATTGCATTTACTTTAGGTAGTGAAGATTTAGTTGAATCAGGCTTTCGTATTGTTGGCGCGCATACTGATTCTCCTGGCTTGAGGCTCAAGCCACAAGCGGCTTTTGGTAGTGATGGCTTAGTAAGAGTTGGTGTTGAAGTCTATGGTGGGCCAATTTTAGCCACCTTTACTGACCGCGATTTAAGCATTGCCGGACGTGTGATGGTGCGTACGGCCAGCGGTCATGAAACCAAACTCGTCAAATTTGAAGATGCGCTGATGCGCTTGCCAAACCTTGCCATTCACATGAACCGTGAGGTGAATGACAAAGGGTTGAAGTTAGATAAACAAAAAGAGTTGCCACTTATTTTTGGTGAGAGTGCTTCAGGATTTGAAGCAGACCAGCAGTTTTTAGCCCATATCGCAAAAGCACTTAAAGTGGAAGTGCATCATATTTTAAGCTTTGAACTCAATGTGTTTGATACGCAAAAAGGGGCGTTCTGGGGTGCAGAGCAAGCGTATATTGCCAATAGCCAGCTGGATAATTTGGCTTCATGCCATGCCGCGCTGACCGCAATGCTTGCCAGCCATAATTCGGCCACCACTAATATCTGCGCACTGTTTGACCATGAAGAAGTCGGTAGCGAAAGTGCCAGCGGCGCAAGTGGCAGCTTTTTGAATGACACCATCAGCCGTATTGCAAATGCCACTGGCTTAAATGCAGAAGACAACCAGCGCGCATTAGCGCAAAGTTTTTTTGTCAGCGCCGATATGGCGCACGCCTACCATCCTAACCACCCGGGCGCATACGAGCCTTGCCACCATGTAATGGTGAACCACGGCCCTGTGATTAAAACCAATGCGAATCAGCGTTATTCTACCAATGCCGACACCGCCGCAAGATTCATGACGTTGTGCGAAAAAGCTAACGTGCCATTTCAACAATATGCACATCGCACTGATTTGGGGTGCGGCAGTACCATTGGCCCTATCGTGGCCGCCCAGTTAGGCATTGCGAGTGTTGATGTTGGCGCACCAATGTGGGCCATGCATAGCGTACGTGAAAGTGCAGGCGTGTTAGACCACAGTTATATGGTGGCAGTCCTCAGCGCGCTCTATCAAAACTAAATTATTCCAGCTAATTCTTGACCAATTTAGCGCTGCCAAATGCTGTGATTAAACGGCCCATTTTTTATTTAAAATTCAAGCTTAATTCGCCGAGAAAAAAATAATGCTCTGGAAGCCTTTATTTATAAGGCCTCCAGAGCATCGAAAAAGGTTGGTGTTAATTTCACCCCCTAAGCAGCTCTTTTTATACGCGCTTATTGTCTAAAATGCGCCCTAAAATTTCTGCCCGCACAATTAATAATATAGACGCGCTAGGCATGCCCCTAAGCAGGCAAACTTCACATATCGCAAGATTTATGTCTATAATCTAGCCATTCAACTTCCATTTCTGGTGGCGTATGCAAGCTTTAGAGTCTCTCATCAAAACACTTTCTGACTTTGTGTGGGGGCCGCCGATGTTAACACTGCTGGTAGGCACTGGACTTTATCTCACCATTCTTCTAAAAGGCATGCAATTTCGCACACTGCCTTTGGCATTCAAACTCATTTTCAGTAAAGACCACCACCATGAAGGCGATATCTCACACTTTGCCGCGCTGATGACCGCGCTTGCAGCAACAGTGGGGATAGGCAACATTGTTGGCGTGGCAACCGCCATCACTTTAGGTGGGCCTGGCGCAGTATTCTGGATGTGGATGACGGGCTTGGTTGGTATGGCCACCAAGTATTCTGAAGCCGTGCTCGCCATTAAATACCGTGAAAAAGGGCCACATGGCATGCGTGGCGGGCCCATGTACTACCTTGCCAAAGGTGCGGGATTGCCTTGGTTAGGTACGCTTTTTGCGGTGTTTACGGTATGTGCCGCATTTGGTATTGGCAATATGACGCAAGCCAATGCTACTGCAAAAATATTTGAAGCGACCTTTCAAATCGCACCCAATATAACGGGTTGGGTACTGATGATTTTGACGGGTCTGGTGATTTTAGGTGGCATCAAATCGATAGGTAAATTTACTTCATTTTTAGTGCCTATCATGATTTTAGCGTATATCGGCACAGCGCTTCTTGTATTAATCCTCAATATTGAAAAAATTCCGCAGGCTTTTGGGTTGATTTTTTACCATGCCTTTAATTCGAGCGCCACCACTGGCGGCATTGTGGGGGCAACGGTAGCAGCCGCCATGCGTTACGGCATCGCGCGTGGTGTTTTTTCAAATGAATCAGGGCTTGGTTCTGCGCCTATTGCTGCTGCGGCTGCCCGTACCAACGACCCTGTAAAACAAGCATTAGTGAGCATGACGCAAACGTTTATTGACACCTTAGTGGTTTGCACCATGACCGCTTTAGTGATTTTAACTGCCACGTCTTGGACGCAAGGCGTTAGCGCGGCTGAATTAACCAGTTCAAGTATGGCCGAAACCTTAGGTAATACTGGAAAAGTCATTGTGGCCATTGCAACCGCCTTATTTGCTTATTCAACGCTCATCGGCTGGAGTTATTACGGTGAAAAAGCCATTGAATATTTATTAGGTCCACGCGCAATTGCTGTGTTTAGGGTAATTTTTACAGCGGCTGTGATTATTGGTGCCAATGTAAGCCTCACCTTGGTGTGGGATTTTTCAGACCTGATGAATGGCATGATGGCAATCCCCAATCTGATTGGTTTATTATTATTAGCCAAAGTCGTTAAAGCTGAAACAACCCGTTATTTTAGCGAAAAACATTAGTTTAATTTAAATGTAATTACGCCATCATGAGCCACACACCGCATCGCAGCCATTGGAACAACCGCTGGACCTTCATGCTTGCCACGGCAGGCTCGGCGATTGGCTTAGGCAACATCTGGAAATTACCCTACATGATTGGCGTGAATGGCGGCAGTGCGTTTGTGATTATCTTTCTGCTGTGTATTTTTCTGGTTGGCATTCCGTTGATGATGACAGAAATCTTGCTCGGCCGACGCGCCCAAAAAAATCCGCTCGATGGCATGGCAGCACTCGCACACGAAGCCAACACGACATCTCATTGGAAATGGCTTGGTGGCATGGGCATGATTACCGGCTTGCTCATTCTCGGCTTTTACAGCGTCATTGGCGGCTGGGTGTTGCGCTACATCGGCGCTTCAGCAAGCGGCGCCTTCACGAACATTTCAGCCACACAATCCACTGAAAACTTCAATCAACTACTCGCATCACCGCTCTTGCTATTATTTTGGCATACCGTGTTTATGATCATGACTATGGGCGTTGTAGCACGTGGGGTAAATTCCGGGCTCGAAAAAGCCAATAATATATTGATTCCTGCCCTGTTTTGCATTTTGTTGGTGTTATTAGGTTACAGCATGTCTGTAGGTGATATGCAAACAGCCTACCGATTTATGTTTAGCCTAGATTTTTCGAAACTCTCGCCCACCGTGGTTTTGTCGGCCCTTGGGCATGCTTTTTTCTCATTGAGTTTAGGCATGGGCTCAGTCATGGTGTACGGCTCTTACTTGCAAAAAAACGTCTCTATTGCAAGAACAACGATTTACATTGCGCTGGCAGACACGATGCTTGGGTTACTGGTGGGTCTGGCTATTTATTCACTGGTGTTTGCTAACCAATTAGAACCCAGCGCAGGGCCCGGCCTGATATTTCAAACCCTACCCATTGCGTTTGGCCACATGCCTTGGGGGAACGTCATTGCCACCTTATTTTTTATGCTAGTGGCTTTTGCTGCGTGGACATCCGCCATCTCTTTAGTTGAACCTGCTATCGCATGGATTGTTGAAAACACGCGAATTCAACGCAAAACCGCCGCATTCTTTTTAGGCCTCACTATTTGGCTATTAGGCATTGCCGTAGTGCTTTCATTCAATGAGTGGAAAGAAGTCAAAATTGTCTTTGGCTTGAATATTTTTGAGAGTTTAGACAAGCTGACTTCTACCATTTTATTACCGTTAGGTGGGCTGTTGATGGCAATTTTTGCAGGATTCTTCATGAAAAAAGACCATGTACAAGACGAACTTAATTTAGATACTCATAAATTTAAGCTATGGCAATTTACCAATAACTACATTGCGCCACTTGCAATTGCGGCGGTATTTTTATACTTATTAGGTTTTATTCAATAAAATTTATATTTTGTATATTTCGAAATTGGAAATAAAAAAGCCAGCTTAAACGCTGGCTTTTTAGTATTACGAGTTCAAGCAAATCACAACGCTAAAACCCATTGTACGATTGTTTTGATATCTTCATCTTTTACTTGTGGGCTGTTTGCTGGCATTGGCATAGGACCCCAAGTACCGCTACCACCTTTTTTCACTTTTTCAATCAGTTTGGCTTCCGAAGTTTTGTCACCTTTGTATTTAGCAGCAACATCTTTAAATGATGGGCCTAATACTTTTTTATCGACGCTGTGACATGCTAAACATCCACTTTTTTGTGCTAATGCTTGATTTGCAGACGCTTGACCTGCCATCATCAAAGAACCCGCTACTGCAACTGTAACTAATAAAGCTTTCATATTATCTCCTTAAGCCCACATTTATAATTCAGCGCGCCCAACAACTCGCACCTAAAATTTATTTTGCAAATTTCGCAACCAGTAATGATACTCAGAATTTCTTTGTCTCACAAGCCAACTCATCCAAAGAACAAGCTATATTTGCGCCATTAGCCCATTCAGACTATCAATACTCTGTGAGCAGGTAACGCCTTGACATATCCACGCGTTGACATCATTTGAAAATTTTCTAGATAATGTTTTTGGTAAATCTTGAGCACTTGCATCTAGGTAGAAAAAACAGTGATGCGGATAATAATGTTGCGCAATTTCATGCCGCCAGTGCGCGAGTTTTTCAGCGTCACCGCGTAAAATCACAATGGTCGGCGGCGTTAAATACTCACGCAACGCCTCACTTAAACTTGCACAGGCCGCCGGGTTGCGTTTAACGACGCTATCAAACGCCTGCAAAGTACGTTCCGCTTTTTGTAAATAGCGCGGCTCGCCCAATAGATGACCTAAGCGCTGAAGTGCGCCTGCCGCAATGCCGTTACCATTGGGGGTTGCATTGTCATAGGCTTGTTTAGGACGGTAAATCAACGCTTCATGATGGTGTGCGGTAAAG